>NZ_QTXM01000019.1:0-63352 GCF_003461645.1 Alistipes sp. AF14-19 | reverse complement strand
CACAACCTTTCATTTGTCATTTTACTAACTTTTTAATTCAACCAACGGGTAGATAATTTATTAATTGCTGTGTTGACGTAATCTTAATCTTATCCAAATACCCCTCAGGTAATTCACTTTTGATATGTTTAGATAAAATACCTGCAAAAATAGCAGTGATACTATCAGGATTTTTATCAAATACAAAATAATCATCCAAATCTAAATTAGACGAAATATCACTCCCTAACTCAAATCCAATATGCAGATTGTTTTGCATCACAATAGTAAAATTGGAACGATATTCTAATGCAGCAATTTTAAATATAAAATGAGGTATCGCGAAAAAACTCTTATTAATACAATCTGCAAGAAATGGCTGCACATCTAAAGGAATAGAAGACCATTCATCTAACAAAACATAGATATTCACCTTAAGATGTTGAACAAGCTCTCGCGCTTTATAATTTATGTCTGGGAAAACTAATTTTTCGTGCTCTTCCATGCGATATGACGTAGTCGTTTGAGCAGTACTCTCCTCTTCTACTTTGGAATCAAAATCTAGCGTCAACTGAGGTATTGAACATTTCATTCCCACATTATCCGTAATAGTCCGTCCTCTTACTTCAGTTTTGCGCGTATCTCTCTTTTTAGATTCCTTGATCGAAGTCGCTTTAATCATCTGCTCCAAAGCGTCCAATGCTAGTGCCGAGTTATTCGGCGCATTCAAAGCAATATATTGCTTTACAACATCTTCTATTTCACCTATTATATCTCTAAAAATAGCATGACTACGATATTTTCGCGATGGACAAGAATCTTCAAAACTGGATGCAGAACTCAATGTCCGACAATCAACATATACAACAATGTCATTGTCTTCCTTTAATTCAGACGCTAAATATTTAAAGACATGGGTTTTCCCCGTTCCTCTTCGACCATAAATAATTTGATTATTACGATTATTTAAGAGAGGAATAACCCCTATTTCTTCATAGGTAGACTGTATTTTAGCATCATCAATCATACGTTCAGCTCGCTGAACAATACTTGATACTGCTTTTAGAATTTCGGAATCCATAACATTTTAGTTTGTAGATATAAATATAATAAAAAGTGGATTATATACAAAAAAGTAACCCACTTTTATTTTATATCTTATTCCACAAACCAGCTGTACTCCTTCTCTCCCGCCATCGCCTTTGCCACTCCTTCCGTGAATACCGACGCATTCCTGCTTCTTGCGAGGAACGAATCTATGTAGCTGGACTTGTTGGCTCCAGTAAAGAGGTTGAATACCCTCCACAGATCAATCTCGCGCTGCTTGTCGCATGCAAACACCGTATCGTTGTAATAGGCCCTTGCAATGACGTTCAGCTGACAGTCCGTGAATTCGAATTCCGGGAGTTGCCTGCGCTGTGCTGGCGATAGGAACTGATACAACCGAGCCTTTCCCACCATCTGCGCGAACTGACTTTCCGACATGGAGGTATCGAGCAACGCCCGCATCCGCTCCAAATGCCGCTTGGCATTGTAGCTTGCGATCAGTTCCGTAATCTTTGCTGTCAGCTCCTGCGTGTTCGTTACCCGCATCTCTCCGGCCAGTCCGTCCGTGGCCACACACATATTGCAACACACCATATTCTTGAACCCGATAAAGACTTTGAATTTCTCGAAGCCTTTCTTACTGTAAAGGTTCTCCTGGTTGTAGGCCCTTACACCTCCTACAGTCAGGTTGAGCCTGCATCCGTCGATAACCTCCGTTACGGCTGGTATCTCGATGCAGAACATCATCCGCTCGTAATAGATGGTCTTGTCCTCGTCGGTAAGGTCCTTTACGGCCTTGTGGATGGCTTCGGGAGTCCGTCCCTTGACGATATGGCTCACTCGTATCTCGGGCTCCTCTACCGTACAGCTTCGGAACATCCGTTGCGCACACTCCCACATGGTTTCGATGAACTGATTGTGCGAGATGGTCACCTCGTTGTCCTTGGAGAACACCGGGGTAATGCAATCGTTCTGGAGGTGGCTGAGTGTAACAGCCTTGGTATTGGCCTCGATGAAAGGCTTGCGGGGCTGTTCTTCGGGAGTTTCCCGGAACGGGGATTCTTCCAGCACTTCGAACGAGGGCGAGGGGATAATCAGCTGTGTTGCATCCCGTGCATCTTCACGGAGCGTAAAGGGCAGTACGTTATTGTGCGATTCTGCCCGCGGGATAGCTTGTTCCATAATTTGCGGAGGGTTGGGTTCGACATTGGTTGCACCAGTCGAGAATCTGCATCCCGACTTGTTCAGTCAGCGGAAACTCCGCCTTTCCGGCGAAAAGCTCCGTGCGGTCCTTGGAAGCCAGCGCATAATGTTTCATGTTGACATCGAATACGATGGTGAACTCGTAGTCTACATTATCCCGCTGTACGGCTTTAAGACCCACTTTCTCGGGGATCATCTTCCCGTTGCGCTCGTTGAGCACGTACTCCTGCTTGCTTCGCATCGTACAGATCACATGGCACGAGGAGTTGAGAATCCGCTGGATAAAGGCGTTCTGCCGGGGCGTGACCTTGGCCCAGTTGGCAAAGGAGTTGCCTTGCAGATTGGCGTGGAAATCCAGCAGGTAATCCCAGCAATGGGAGATGCTGTCGATGATGATAACCTCCATGCCTGCGCTTTCGCAGATACCGATGGCGTCGATGTATTTCTCGGGATTGTAAGGCTCCGAGAGGGAGAGCACGTTGTAGGCTCCCAGGTGGGCATAGAGGTCCGCACTCCCGTTCTCGGTGTCAATGACAGCGATTTTGGACCAGTCGGAGGTCATGCCGTGGGCGATAAGGAGCGACGAATAGGTCTTGCCCGACCCCGAGGCTCCTTGCAGGGCTAAGCGCATCTTGGCTGCCCGGCGTTGTGAATGACGTAATTGCATGATGAAATGAATGAATTTGGTTGAACTCGTAATAACATGATAAAAGGCCGCTCCCCCGGAGTGGAGGAACAGCCTTTCGATGGAGAGATAGATAGGGTTACAGCGTGGCAACCGTGGTGAACTGCGGGTTGTCCCCTGCATTGTGAAGCAGGAGAAACTGCTCGCCGCTCTCCTCGGAGATCACCTCCGAAACGACGGGATGATCGAGCGGTTCTGCGGGATACTTCGAGGTAACGGCGCCCGCCTTATCGCCATATCCGAAGAAATACTTTCCCGTCTGCTCGTTGCGAATGATGCGGATTTGGAGGATTCCTTTCCACTCCTTGAACTCGTCGAGGGTGAAGGTCCGCAGGAATTTGAGTGTGTTTGTCATAGCCATAAATTTGAGATTCGACAATACGCGGGAATAATATGATTATCCCCAAAGGATAGCCGGGGTCGTGCCCCAATCCCGCAAAGCGGGGGGGGGTATTCGGGGAATATCCTGCACTCAAATAATTTCGGGGAGTTGCAAAAAATTTTTGTGGTGAAAAATTTTAGCTTGACATATCCGTATTAGCCACTAACAACACCTTATTGCTATTATCGCTATCTTCACCATATAAATCCGCATTTTTCTCCCATTATGATAGGAAAGTTGAATTCGGGGTAGAATTTATGAAGAAATCGTGCGACTTTTTCACCCCAAAAAGGCAGGAATCGGGCCAATTATATTGCAATCAAGGAGCAGATATAGTTACTCCATATTTAATAGTTAATTCTACGAGGAACCGAATTTAGGTGATAATATGACCGGAGAAAATAATCTTACTTACTCACTTACTTTATTAATTTATATACAAGTAAATGAGTACGACTATTATAGTGACTGCTTTTCTACAAAGGTTAAGCGCCCATTTATTGTAGCATAAATATATATTGAATCTTGATTGAAATATTGGTAAAGCGAATCGAGTTTAAAATTCATTTTATTCTGCTTGTAATATTCTTTCAAAATATTGCCTCCTGTTGTCCACCCATTTGATAAGCCTATTGGAATAATCTTTTTAATATGGTCTGAATGCTTCGAAAAGACAGCTTTACAACAGTCTGAAATTCCGTCAAATTGATATAGGCTAATAGTTTGGTTCTCCGAGTTGATTATGGTACAATTATCAATAGCGTTGAATGGAAGATCATTCATCAGCTTCAAGCCATCTCTATCAAGTTTGTAAACCTCATAATGATTTCCACTCTGGTATTGCCCCCAATCGCTTATTAACAGTTCTTGTTTCCCGTCAAAATCCACGTCGAAGAATTGGAATGGAGAATAATAGCCAATGCTATTATACTTTTGCCAAGAATCATTGTAGCACGGTGATACGTATTCAAAATAATAAACATCTCCATCGTGATGTCCTTTGAAATCTTCTGAAAATACTACTTGATACAAATTAAAATTAGTGTATGCCTCAGTCGAGGTATATTGGAAAGACTTTTTACTGCTTGTATCGCAAAAATTTAGTACGATATAACCTGTTTCACTATGCCTATCAAATGGCATCCAACATCCGGTTACTTCGTGTCCACTCACATTTTGATGATATTTGAAATACACATAAAGTAGACTATCTCTTTCAAGTATCCTTGAATTTACAATCTTATTTAGAGGATTAATCCAAATAGAATCAGCGGTATTAATACTTTTACAAAATGTTGTATCATCTACGGAAGATAACTTACAAGCATCGACTGCTCCCAAGTTCGAGGGTTGTAAATAAGTACATCCAGCTATTGACAGCACAATAAGTATGGACAAATAACCTTTCATTGGATTCAATACGATTTATATTCGAAATAACCTCTATACAGTATCGTATCAATTACAAGCGAGGCTTGCTCGTAATCTTTATAAAGCGAGAATCCGTAGCCGCCCTTAAAGCCATCTATACGGGGATAAGACTTGGAATACTTATGGACTGTAATATCCACCATTGTCGTATCACCGATCCTTGACTTGATATTATCCAAAAGCATCATCCATTCTCGCTGGTTCACGGAATCAAATTGGAGCTCTTGATCCTCTGAAATATCATGTGTAAATGATTCACGACGCCAAAGTGAATCTTCTTTATATGCGGGTAAATGAATGTCAAATAAACGCTCTATCTGGTCCTTGGTATAAGATGATGATGGCATGCTTATTCCAATAGTTAAGCATATACCTAATAATAACATCACACCAAATAGGATAGATATAACAGCTAATATGTATTTTATAAGTTTAGACAGCATTGGCACATAATATTATACTCATTTACTTCATATATCTATTACAAAGTAAGTGAGTAAATTGTATATGGGTATTATATCTCTTCATCTTCATTATTTAGCCAATTACCATCAAGGATTAAATAATACTCAGGGTATTCCCTATACCGTTCTTTAATCCTTAATACTATCCACTTATAAATCTGTCGTACATTCATAATTTCTTCATTACTCCTCCACATTTAGGACATACCGGATTATCTTCGCTCCACTCCTCGACGTTCTTTGACCCGCACCACATGCAGAAAGGTTCATCGGGGACATATTCCCAAGTCGGTTTCCATGTAGTCGTTAATATATTAGGCACACCTTTTAGATATGAATTATCACACAGTCTTTTACAATCCTTACAAGCAAAGGAGGTGAATTTGGCTAATGGTGTACCATCTTCCCAACGATGGCCTACACAGGAATCGGAGTAGCCGCAGGTGAGGCAGTAGAATTGAGGAGTTTTCATGATTATGGAATAATAGCTCTTTTCAAAAAGAACCACTAATAGATACCAATACTATGATTGTTACTATCATGATAATTGTAACAACTATGCCCATCAATAGTGTGTTATTATCCTCATCTTTATAAACGATTGATGATGGCTCAGATGTAGATTCTACCTCGTTATCTGTTTCTAACTCCGAGCTCGCTATTTTTGAATCTAATATGATGCTAAAATCCTCAGCTTCCAATGCAACTTTTTTTGACAACGAATTATCGGGGCTATTATGTAATACAAGCAACGCACAATCTTGACATATCGGAATCGTACTATCAACTTGTTTACCGCAATTTACACAGTACATAAGGCTATTTTGATTCCGACCATTCCATATTGACTTTCATGCAACTGATCCATATCCACGCAACTATCGGTAGGAAGAACGCGAATATGCCCCAGCCCACAGCACTACGATTTTTCTTTTGAGCCTGTTTAACGACAATAACACAAATAACGATACGTAGAATTAATAAAATGATTTGCATAATAATATCTTTTAAATGTTGATATGTAGTTCTTTCATAGCCTCTGCTTTCAACTCCTGCAATTTTTTCAAATCATGCTTATTTTGAGTAATTTGCTGAAATAAATTATCTGCTTTGGACATTAACTCTGGATTCGAAGAAAATCTATCCGGATGGCACACTTTTTTCAACTGATTATAAAGATCGCCTGCGTGGAATGAACTTACAATTATATTGTTAAAATCCACATCCTCTTTTTGGGCATTTGCTTTAAATTGTCGTTGAATCTCGGTGTACTTATTTTGAGACCCCAATAAAATTAAGAGCAACACGATTATACAAATTGCTTCAAATATGGAAATCCACATCCACAAATTGCTGTCAGACTGTGGCAACATTGTTTCCATTGAATATTTGACAGCATTCACAGAATCTTGTATTTGTAATATAATAGTCATCATAGCTATTCGGGTAATTCCAAAATAAATTTACGTAGTGGCCATTTAAGCCCCTTAAAACCTGTATCATCATGAACTTCTAACGTGTCCCAGCCCAAAGCAACTAATTGTCTGATGAGTACAGAATTGCTTAGTATAACATTTCCAATCGTAATCATTTCGTCACGCGACAATGCTCGGCCAGACATTGCTTTAATGCGGAATCCGGAATTCCATTTAGAGAAAGTGTGTTTATAGCTTGAATCTCCCTTGGTAATTCTTGCCTCCAAAAGAGTTGGGGCCGCACCCAATATAAATGCGTCGCGGGCCGATTTATTAAAATTTCGTACAATCCGATTGCGTTCCGACAAGTCGTTGAACCAATCGACTATCCTATACCAAAACATAAGTTATACTTTAATTATAATCGTAAAACACTACTTTACATCTTCATTTTCTCGGCTATAAGACGTTCCATTGTTTCTCTGATTTGACTAACCATCAGATGTTGGTCCATCCCTATTGGAAAGGAGAATAACCGTTGTACCTTTGTGCCTAAACCCAATACGAGTGTAGCTGCGACAACAGCAATAGACACCTCATCAAAGTTCTGTACAATATTGATCCAATATGACGGAGAGTCTATATACTCTCCATGTACAACCAAAGAGACGGCATCTTTCTTTTCGGCTGTGATTTGTCCTCCGATTAATAGATATTCATTAATTAAGGTAGCGTATACAACCCTCATCCCTCCCATAGAGGCGACTTTATCAGCTGTCTTGTTCTTATTACTCAATCCCCATACAAACCAGATGATAAGGACTGCAATGACTATTAATACGATTGCCATATTTAATTTATTAAATTGTTTATAAAGAGTTTTCAATAATCAGTTGAGCCGTTTGACAAGCATGTAACATATCAATATATTGGCTTGGTATATTATCGAAAGTAAATTGAGGCCGACCAATTTGTAGTTTTTTCATATACGGATTATGTGATAATTTGTATAATTGGTTAATTTGGAGTTCATACATCCCTTCATATTCAAGTTCATAATCAAAATCAGATTTATTACGATATAATAACAATGTTAATATTGTATCATAATAATAGTACCTTTCATATAAAATATATGCAAGTACACTTTGAACATCATTATAGCGAGATGTTTCATCTAATTGTCTACAATTCGATAAAATAATAGAGGTTTTAGCTCCAATATTTGCTAAATCAATGCATGTTTTCCTTAACGGATTAGATGCTTTTAGAATATCATCTAACCCGGTTGAGATATTAAATTGTTGCTGATAATGTAAAGCTATTAGTGTCAAAGCTACGATTTGACATTCAAAATAGTATTGTGCATGTAAATTAATAGTTTGTACATTTAACTTAGCACCAGATACAACATCTTTGAATCCATTATCAAATATGATCTCTGAACTTGTATTGAGAATACCGATAACCCGATCTTTCGGAGTAGAACGAAAGTTAAATAATCCCATAATTTACCTTTTATTGGTTCCCGCCCAACTCCTCTACGGGGATTACTAAATAAAGAAAGCGTGGAGTTGCCGACTTATTTTATATAACGGGCTCTGGTAAACCTTGCAGTAAAATAAGCAACAACCCACGCCATTAGATAGCGTGAAAGATGTCGGCTCATTCTCCTGCTTGAAATTTACCAGATTTCGTTATAAAGAATCAGTCAGACACTTTCTTTTAAGAAAGTCGTATGTATGTCTATACGCGTAGACCTTACAAATATAGTCATTTTATGCAGAATACTACTCCGTTCTTAAAAAAGTTGTTGCCGTTACAAATGTAGTCAAACGGCTGTTCCCACAGCGATTTCTGCAAGCCTTGCAGTTATTCTAATTCCCAAGTTACAAAAGCCCGGTCCAATGCAATCTTCTTGGTCTGCCCCCGTTCTCCTGTAATGAAATAGGGTTTCATCAGCGATTCATCAAAGTGCGTAATAAATGCTTCTCGGATACGCGAACATTTCTCGTTAATGGAATTCCGTTGCGGATTAGTAACCTGCTCTATGCTTTCAACAATATCCTGCATATTTTCCCGATTAGTTATCCGTTTATATATCTCAAGCAATTCTCCACGATATTGCGGGAGTTCTTTAAATAAAATACCCTCCGGATGTTTGAGGAAAAGTATGAATACAGCCTTAGGCAACGGAGTCATTGTTATTTCCGTATTATCATACTCTGTCAAAAAGATGCGAAAATCCTTTGTAATATGTAATCGACTTACTTGAGGAGATGCCAATATATGTTTAGGAATGATAGAATCCAATACAAGTTTCTTATACCCCAATAATTGTAATCTATTAATGCGTTCTACAATCTCATCCATCAACCGTTGAGCTTCTACATTAAAACATTCATCAGCGTAATCATCATTCCCGATATTTTCAATATTAAAACCTTGTTTACGATATCTTGTTCTGGGAAGATAGCATCCTTGAATATGCCATCGAAATGATAATTCTATATTCTCAAGATCAACAGGAACAATATATAGTTTTACGCAATCATCATATTTCCCACGCGCTTTTAGAATTGTTGCAGGGCCATTAACTTGGCTTGTACCGATAATTGATATAAGATGTTCATATAGTTTTTTAGTATAATCAGAAGAACTACCGGCTTTTATTGCATAATTATAAAAGGATATTTGTTTTACAACATCGCTAGTTATATCTTTTTTAGGCAGGTAAATAAAATTATAATTTACAGACCTAAATCCACGCTGCAAAGTCTCATAATGAGATATTATATATTGATTTACCGAAGCATTATATACGGGTTCAATGTATATAATTTCATCAAGCAGAAAATCATTATCATACTTTTTATCTAGAAAACATATTTTTTCACAATAGTGTGTCTTCCTATAGTTATCATATTCATTCAAGCGTTGCTTCTCTAATTCGGGTTGAGAGGGAGGCATGAATTTATCTCTAATATAATAATATGGCAAGAAAGGAAGAAATAGTAAAATTATTACAGCGTAAGTTGGGTATAGAATTATTAGACCCAATTTTTTCCATCCATCAAATTCTTGCCAACTGGATAATATCATATCATTTCGGATTAAATCCCGAAATGGTTTTGTCAAGAATAAGCATAACACACATATTATCAGATAACCAATGGCTATTATCAAGTAAATATTCATATAATGAGAAAGCTATTTTTATGCAATTTACATCTTTTTTTCATCAGAATAAATCATTTTAATAAACAAAAAGGCTTGTCAGAAATGACAAGCCTTTTACTCGCATACTCATTTACTTTATAGTATATATTACAAGTAAATGAGTATTAGTAGTCAAAGTATTTCCTTAAAGACATTCCCACATCTGACACTTCCGATAATGGTTCGAAATCTAATGCCGGTTTATGTGACTGAATCACATAATAAGAATTTTGAGGTCGTGTTGTAGTACAAAAATAATGGAGTTCCTGAACAGCCTGATAAGTTCCTCCCAATTTGGGAATATCTTCTCTTTCAAAAATAACATTGAGCCGTTCCAATATTTCCGTTTGAGTATATCTCTTATTAATCTCAAAACTGCCCTTGATAAGTTGTTTGAAAGCATGCTTTTCAGATAATGCAAGATATTTAGCACTCCGCATAAACCCTCTGTATGTCTTAGCATTCCCCTCTTGCAGTTTTGCCACCAAGATATCGAAAGGCACATACTTATAAAGTTCTGAGAATCGGTCAATAAACTTATAGTCCTCACGATGGCGATTCCGGCGTAAATGTGCGATTGATGCATCTGTTAATTTATTCTGCAACCGGAGTTCTTTCAATTTCTCTATAACCTCAGATATTGATGCAAGACGTTTGTTTTCGAATTGATCGTCTATGGCGTCCTCTATCTCCTTTTGTATATCTGTAAAAGCAGGGTCTCTCTCATCATAGAAAGTAATATTACATGACTTCAACAATTCATTATGAAGTATTTTAGGGTTGCTATACAAATGGCCTCTTAAAAATGCATATTCCGCAATAGCATCTACATTGAAATAGGCTGGAACAATCTCTTGATCTTTATTAACGCGAACGATCTCTATCGGACTGCTACCATAATAACTTTGTTTGGTACGATCTACAATATCATCTTTCAGACGAAGAAAATTCTCAGATAATAATTCCGGATGCTTTTCATGCAATTTATTGACAACATTAGAAAGGCTACAAATATCTTGGCTCAAATCAAGAGCTCTTTGAACCAAAAATTCACCATAATCCTTTGCATCTTTATTTGCTGAATTATAAATAATGGCTTCACTCAATAAACCAGCCTCATGGCGACATCTGCCCGAAATCTGATATAATTTGTCTATCGACAGAATCGTGTATATTTGCCGTACATCTGAAACCGATATTAAGTGAAAGCGTTCCTTTATATCTACTCCTACAAAATAAGAGCATGTGATAAAAGTAATTGGTTTCGCAAGATTACGTTGAAGAACTGTGAAGAATTCGCCCGCTTTTTCTTTACTGTCAGGACTGCAAGCAATATGGCATTCTTTCTGCAATTCTTTGGGTAATTGAGCAATAATTTTCTGAATAGACGTAATCGAATTATAGGCTACTACAATTTTATCTGTAAAAAAGTTTTCTCGCAAATGCCTTATGGCATTGCAGACCTCTATATGAATATTGGTCGTATTAATCAATTCAACATCTCGCCTATCCTTTTCTTCATAATTTAATTCTAAGACAGGTTCTTCCTGTAATTGCGGATTGGAGAATGGGCGAATCGTCGCAGACACAAGACATCGTTTGATCGGTGGAAATTCGAGATAATAGTCGATGACATTTTCCATTGCAGGACGAAATGCCCCATCAGATTGGTATGAGTCGATTTCATCCACCATAAGATACCAACAAAGACTATTATGAGAATATATATCTTCTGGCGTTATCTTCATAGGCGTATGAGTTTCTTCCCAATGTGTTTCGATAATCTTTGCAAGTTTTAACGGAGCAGATTTAAACTGCTTCATTACCCGCCCCAGACTATCTGCAACAACTATAATCTTCTTATAAGTGCCTGGGTCTACTTTTTGGGTAAGATACTCGTATATCTGTTCATCCGTCGGTTTGCGACATTCATTTATATCGCTCCCGACATAGAGATACCTATTCTTAGTCTTGTCATTATTGTAGCCCGTTACATATTTTGCATACGCCAATGCTCTTGTCGGAACAACTATTATCGTATGACTAAGTTGTTGTAATGCAAGTGTAGTAGCTCCAATACCAGGAATATTCTTTTTAATCACTCCATAAGGTAAATGATTGAAAATATCTCCCAATTTCTTTCTTTCATGAAATATCAGCCGCACACAGTTTATGCGCTTTTGCGTATCGTCGTGATAGACGATTTCATACCGGACTGGATTTTTCTTGTCGTTAAATGTGTCTATGGAAGCTCCGTTGTACATGTAGTTCCGGTAATAGCCTATACCATCGCAGTAACCGCTGATATTCGGATAGAAGATTTCATAGCGAGGGTCCTCTATCTTTACGGTATTAGCTGGGATTTTAGATAGAATAGCCCGTAGTTTGGGATCAATTTTATCGTCATTCATACATGAAATATTTTTAAAATCTGCCTACGCTCTCACCATAGGCAGTCATGTAAAGATACGAGATGTTATTGAGATTATCAAGTCCCTATTCACTAATCATTTATTCCCCTAACACCTTTTCCAGCCGCCCGATATGATTGCTGATGTTCTTATTCAAAACTTGCGCATAGGAGCGCTGGGTAACCGAAATATCGGAGTGTCCGAGCAGTTTGCTCACCACCTCGATAGGCACATCGTTATAGAGCAGGATAGTCGTGGCAAAGGTTTTCCGGGCCGTGTGATGCGTCAATTTCTTGTCGATACCCACCACATCCGCAATTTCCCGCAGATAGGAATTGACCTTTTGATTGGAAATCCGCGGCTGGATATAATCGTCCGTACTATTGAGTTCACGGAACCAGGCTATCAGTTTCTCAGCCTGCGGGAGCAATGGAACGGAAACCTCCCGGTCCGTCTTTTGACGGACAAGCGTTATCCAATTCCTGCCGTCAAATCCTTTCGTGATATGCTTCGGTTGCAACGCCTGCGCTTCATGGTAGGCAAGCCCCGTATAGACCGAGAAGAGGTAGATGTTCTTCACCGTTTCCAGCCGTTTCTGGGCAAAATGGTGATGCTCCAGCTTATGCAGTTCCTCCTGCGTGAGAAATACCAGCCGTTTACGCTCTTTTAAGGGCCTGTATTCAACGAAAGGGTCCTGCTGGATATAGTTGCACTTGAAAGCGTAAGTGACCATCTGACGCACCCGCTGCATGATTTTATTGATGGTGATGGCTTTCAGACCTTGCACTATGAGTGCTTCTTCGAACTGTTTTACAAAGCGGTAGTCCACGCTTCGGATGGGAATGTCCTGCGTATTATACGAGGTGCGGATATACCGCTCTACATGGGCGAAAACCTCCCGGAATTTTTGCAATGTGGTAGGTGAATACTCTTTGCCTACGAGTTGCTCCATCTTGTTCAGACGCTCCCGGAAAATCCCGCACAACGTATGTTCCTCCACCGTCTTGTGCTTGTAGATCGAGTAGATTTCAGCCAGCGAGACATTCCCGTCCGCTTCGTACAATTTACGCTCTATACCTTTGAGTTCGATGGTGATGTCTTGCAAGCGACGGTTAATCAGCACGGCATCTTCCGAGGTTCCACGGACACATTGAGCGTCTTTGTCCCAAATTTCAGGTCTGATATACAGCCGGGTAGAGAATTGCTGACGGTTAATCCCGTCAGTAGTCAGCTTGCAATAGATAGGGACCTCTCCTTGCTTTGTACGCTTAAATTCATAGAGATAGTAAGTGATTCGTAATATTTCAACCATAGTCAGCAGATCGTTTTATAACCTGCTGGAATACTTTTCATTACAAGTCTGGAATACCGATATTTTCAGATTTTGCCCGGTATTCCAAAGAACCCCCAAAATGCCCCGATTTTGGATAATTATTAAAATATCTTAAAATATAACAATTTTGTTTATTTGCTGATTATAAGATACTTAAACATTTTACAGGGCATAAAATTAGGGGCCAAACATTGCTGTTTAGCCCCTTTGGTAGCGGGAGGAGGACTCGAACCTCCGACCTTCGGGTTATGAGCCCGACGAGCTGCCAACTGCTCCATCCCGCGATATATCTTTAGACCGATGATCTATCGCTTTTGCGTGTGCAAAGATAAGACAAATTTTCCATTCCGGCAAATTAATTTCAGCTAAAAAACTCCTTCACACACGCTGCACACTGTTTGTCAACCGGTTAGAGGACCGAATTATTTTATGGCTGCAACCACGATCTCCGCCAGATCGCGCACCTCGCTCTTCGTGCCGCGGCCGATGGCCTTTTTGCAGAGCGGGCAGGCGGTGACGATCACCTCGGCCCCCGTGGCGTCGAGCTGCGCGGCGACCGACCGGGCGATCTGCACCTGCTGGCCGTCGGAGATGGCCGTATTGGCCACCGAAGAGCCGCAGCAGAGGGCGTTCTCGCGCGTCGAGGCGGGTTCGAGCAATTCGCCCACGGCTTCGATCACCGCACGCGGCTCGTCGTAGATGCCGCTGCCGCGCCCCAGTTCGCAGGGGTCGTGGTAGGTGAAGCGCATCGCGCCATGCTCCAGCGAAAGGCGGCCCGCACGAATCAGCCGCAGGATATATTCCGAATGGTGCAGGATCTCGATACCCGGCAGGTCGTAATCCTCGCGGAAGACCTTGAGGCAGATCGGGCACGACGTGACGAGCGTCGTGATGCCGTGCTTACGGAACAGGTCTGCATTGTATTTCATCATCTTGCGCGCCGAATCGGTCTCGCCGGCCAGTTTGAGCGGCCGGCCGCAGCAGACGCCGCCTTCGCGGTCGGCCCACCAGACCTCCTCGCCCGCGGCCTCGAAGATCGCCGACATCGCCGACATCGTGCGCGGCGTCAGCAGGGTCATGCAGCCCGCAAAATAGCCCACCTTGCCCGCACCTTCGGAGCGGTCGAGACCCTTGAAATAGCCGTAGCGGCGTTCGTCGGGCACGTTGTGCATCTTGTCGCGCGAGTTGACGCGGAGCGTGTTGAGATCAATGCCGACGGGGCATTTCTCGGCACAGCGGCCGCACATCAGGCAGTTGTCGGCCGTCTGGAGGCGCAGCATGTTGTAACGGCGGTCGCGCAGGAAGTAGACCGACTGCACGTCGTCGACGCCCAGCACGCTCTGCAACTGGCAGGGGTCGATGCAGATGCCGCAGCGCGAGCAGGCCTCGACCTGGAAATTATCGTAGGAAGACTCCTTTTCGCCCGAGCGCAGGTTGTAACGGCGCAGGAAGATGAGGGGTATCTCCGTGAAAATATGCATGTAACGCGAGAACGGCAACGCCACGAAGAACACGCCGAGGCACGAGGAGTAGAACCACCACGCCGCGGTTTCGAGATTCATCAGCGGCATCACGCCGATATGCCCGGACATCCACTCCCCGAGGCTCCCGGTGAGGAATCCCCCGCCGCCGTAAAGCGCGCACGTGGCGCTTTCGGCCACCAGACGCGCCGGGAACACGAACCACAGCGCCGACAAGGCCACCCGGTCGCCCGGGACGTGCTTCGTCGTGCGCCGCATGCCCATCGCCCGGGAGTAGAGACGCTTGCCCCAGGCCAGCGCCACGCCCGAGAGGACGAACAGCAGCAGGAGGTCCATCGTGAAATCGAAGAACGGCTTGTGCTCCAGCCCCGTGGCGAAATACTTGAAAAAGACGTGTCCCTGCAACGGCACGTAGCGGAAGCCCAGATAGGCGATCGTCTCGGCCCACCCCACGGCGATCAGCAGGAACCAGCCGAAAGCCAGCGACATGTGCATGTACCCCAGCAGGGGGTTGACCCGGAAGATGCGGCGGTGGAGCAGCGACTCGCTCACCACCTCCCACGCCGCCCCGAAGGTGCGGCGCGTCGGCAGTCCGAACAGAATCCGTTTCTTGTCGGCGCGGGGCAGGCGGTAGAGCCACGTCCCCCACTTCCAGGCCAGGACGGCGAACATCACCGCAGCGCCGATGATGAACGGCAGACAGAATGGCGCGTAGAAAGTCATCGTCAGAAATCCCCCAGTTTACGTTTGATAAGCATCACCACGCCGCGCGTATTGATGCCGCGCGGGCACACCAGCCGGCATTTGCCGCACAGCATGCACTTGTTCATCTCCTCGTAGGCCCCCTGGTATTCGCCGCGGCGCACCAGCGTGTGGACCTTGCGGAAATTGAACTCCGTGAGGTTGCCCGCCGTGCAGACCGCCGTGCAGGCCCCGCAGCCGATGCAGGTCTGCAACTCGGGCATCTCGCGCAGGATCTCGTCGCTCTTGCGCAGGTTGTTGCGGTCGATGTCGATGGCCCGGGGCTTCGAAATGGTGTATCCGAAATTGATCGCCGCCATTGCTATGCCTCCACGTATTTGGCCGCGGCGTCGGCTGCGGCGATGCCCTCGTTCAACGACTCGCCGATGTTCTTGGGCGCCGTAATGGTCCCGGCGTAGAAAATGCCGTCGACGTTGCTCTTCACATTGCCGAGAAACATGTCGCGCGGAGCCAGAAAGCCGCTCGGAGCGCGGTTCAGCCCGGTGCCTGCGGCAAACGCTTCGTTGTCGTCGTTGGCCCGCATGCCCACGATCAGCACCAGCATGTCGACGCTCATGCGCAGGGGGCGGCCCGTCAGCGTGTCCTCGGCCTTGATCTGCACCCGTCCGTCGATCGTCGGGCTGGCCTCCGAAATGCGTCCGCGCAGGAAGTGGATGTTGTATCTCTGCTGCGCCTCGCGGTACATCTCCTCGTAACCGGGACCGAACATGCGGATGTCCATGTAAAAATTGAAAACGTCGGCCTCGGGGAAGAGCTGTTTCATCTCCATGGCCTGCTTGACGCCCGTGATGCAGCACACCTTCGAGCAGTGCTGCTGGCAGACCTTCTCGTCGCGCGAACCCACGCAGTGCAGGAAGGCGATGCGCCTGGGGCGCGATCCGTCGGCCTTGGCCACGCGCCCCTCGTTCAACATGCGCTCGATGTCGGCCGTCGTGAAGACGTTGTCGTAGATGCCGTAGCCGTACTCCTCCTTGATCGAGGCGTCGAAGAGCGTGAAGCCGCTGGCCACGACCACCGAATCGCACGGCAGCGTCCGCCCGTCGGCGAGCGTGACGCTCTCCTTCGTGAAGCCCGCGACCTCCGTGGAGGTCATCACCTCGATGCCGCTCTCGTTGACCCTGCGGCGCAACTCGGTCAGCACCTCCTGCGCCGGGGTGAACGACGGAAACAGCACGTGCCAGCCCCGGAGCTTGCCGCCCAGTTCGGCCTCTTTCTCGATGATGACCGGGCTGACGCCCTGTTCCGCCAGACGCAGGGCCGTCTGCATGCCCGCAACGCCGCCGCCTATAATGATAACTCGTTTTTTCATTATTCTCTGATGTCGTAAATCGTATCCGTCGGGCAGCAGTTGACCACCGCCGACTCGGGTTTTCCGATATATTTCCCGTTGCGGCCCAGATACTTGGCCGCGGGATCGTACTCGACGCCCATCTTGTCCAGCAGGGGTTCCACGTCGACCTGGTGCATCTGCATGCCCAGCTCCCAGGGGTCGTAGCCCAGCACCAGCCCGGCCATCTCCTCGTAGGTCAGCACCGGGATTCCGTGGCCGTTCTGGCCGTAGGTCGTGCCCTCCATCTCGGCGATGGCGTACTGCCACTTGTCGAGGAACATCGCGCAGCCCGGACAGTTGGCCACGATGAAATCGGGCTTGTAGGGCGCCATGCTCTCCAGTTTCTTGTGCGAGTTGGCGATCGAATAGCCGCGGTTGGCCTGCACGAGGTAGTTGCGGAACCCGAATCCGCAGCAATGGCGGCGTTCGGGATAGTCGACGCACTCGCCACCCCACGACTCGACCATGCCGGCCAGCACATAGGGGAACTCCGATCCTCCGATCCCGGATTTCGGAAATATCTTGGCGTAGTGGCAGCCGATGTGCTCGACGACCTTCAGCGGTTCGCCCGTCGCGGCGTTGACGAGCCGTTTTTTGGCCCGCGCGGCGATCTCTTCGCGGAAATGGAACACGACATCCGACGTGTGGGCCAGGCTCGCGGGCTTCTTGAACTCGCGCCGGGTCGCCTTCCAGAGATTCTCGCGCGTCTTCTCCTCCGTCTCGGGGAACTCGTGCCACGTGGCCAGAATCTCCGTGTAAACGCCGAACGAGGTGATGCACGAGGTCACGAGGTTCTCATACCCCGCCTCGCCCATCAGCGCGAACTGCCGCGCCACGACGGTCATAATCGTCTCCAGCGGCACGATGTCCGAATGGTAGCCGATCCCCGTGCACGACGAGTGCTTGGGGTCGTCCGAGAGGTCCTTGCCCAGGTCGTTGCGCAGCATGTCGATAAACAGCTTCTCGCTGCCCGGGAAGAAATTCTGCCGGATGCAGCTGCGCGCGTAATAATAGTGGTCGTCGGCGATCTCCTTCTGGTAGTCCTGCCAACTCTTTCGCTTCATCGTCATCGTCAATAATGTTCGTTGCTGTTCGAAAGGAAGACATCCATCATGTACTGCTGGTCGGCGCCCTCCTCGTAGCCCATTTCGCGGGCCTTGCGGTCGGAATGCCGCTCGATGGTGTCGAACATCTCGCTGCCGCCGCTGACCTTGAATATCTCGTTGATCTCGGCGAGCGACTCCTCGTCCAGACGGCGCAAGGCCCCGGCGCCGTGGCGCATGTAGACGGGCGTGAACTGGCCGTAAATCTCCCGGTCGTTGTCGTAGATCCATTTCCAGACGGTCCCCTGCTCGGGATGCAGGTCGGGTTTCACCAGCCGCGGGACGATGCAGTAGCCCGTGCGGAGGATGTTCTCGCCGATGATGCGTTTCAGGGCCAGCTGCTGGCGGCCCTTCTCGCTCTCGACGAAGAAGCCCAGTTTCTGCGACAGCGTGCGCAGCGCCTGGATCACATAGCCCGGCGTATTGCCCCGCGGACAGCGCGGACGGCACGACATGCACTCGCCGCAATACCAGATGGTGTCGCTCTTCAAAAGCCGCTCGATGGCCTCGTCGTCGCGCGTCTGCACGATGGAGACGATCTGACGGGGGTCGTAGTTATAGAACTCGGCCGCCGGGCAGACGCCCGTGCAGACCCCGCAGTTCATGCACGAGTGAAGACCCTCCTTCATCCGCACATCCTCCATGAGCATATCGAAATACTTCCCCATACCTAATATACAAAAAAAACCTTTGCACTGCAAAGGTAGGGAATCCGGGGCGGACGGGCGGTGGTATAAATGCGTAATTTAGCGCCGTTCGTAAAGCTCGAAGGCAAACGGCCAGGGGTAATCTTTCCCGCCGGAGAACGACTCCGACGACACCAGCCGCCATTCGCGCTCGTCCCACGCCGGGAAACGCGTGTCGCCCTCGTAGGCGCGGAAGACCCGTGTGAGGTAGAACTTCCGGGCCAGCGGCAGCGCCGCGGCGTAGATCTGCGCCCCGCCGATGACGAACACCTCCTCGTCCGCGGGAAACAGCGCGACGGCCTCTTCGAGCGAATGGACCACCGTGCAGCCGGGGATCTCGATATTCTGACGCGTGATGACGACGTTCGTCCGGTTGGGAAGCGGACGCCCGAGCGACTCCCAGGTTTTGCGGCCCATGACGACCGGATGGCCCGTGGTCACGGCCTTGAAATGCCGGAGGTCCTCGGAAATGTGCCACAGCAGGGCGTTCCTGTCGCCGATAACGCCGTTTTCGGCGACGGCTACGATCAAACTTATCATAATTCGAAAAGGTCTGTTACGGTTATTCCGCCCGTCAGGTGACAGGCCTGCCATCCCTCGCCGCGGGCCGCGGAGACGTTGGCGGCGTTGTCGTCGATGAACAGCAGTTTTCCGGGCGGGGTCCCGATCTGCCGGGCGACGCTCCGGTAAATTTCCGGGTCGGGTTTGCGCAGATGCAGTTCGTCGGAGTAGAAACACCGCACGAACAGTTCGTCGAAGCTCCCGCCGAAACGCTCGCGGAACGACTCCCGGAAGCGGATGCGGTGGGGCAGGTTGGTGTTGCTCAACAGGTAGACCGGGCAACGCTTCCCCAGTTCCCGGAGCAACTCCACGCGCTGCACGTCGAACGGCATCAGCATGGCGTTCCACGCCTCCAGCAGCTGCTCGTCGGGGATGGCGGCGACGGCGGGAAACGTCCGCCGCACAGCCTCCGCGAACTCCTCCTGCGTGATAAGTCCCAGTTCGAGGTCGCGGAAACACGCCCTGTTCCCGTCGATGACCTCGGCGGCTCCCAGTCCGCGGATGTCCAGCGCCTCGAAAGCCCGGAGCGTGCGTTGCAGCTGCACGTCGAGCAGGACGCCTCCCAGATCGAAAACAAGGGCCTCGACGCTTTCGGACGAAACGGTCGGAATCAGGATATTCATCTGCTGCGGGTTTAAAACGACATCGGGGCCTTGATCGCGGGCCACGGGTCGTAGCCTTCGAGCGTGAAATCTTCGTAACGGAAGTCGAAGACCGACTTCACGGCGGGGTTCAGCCGCAGTTTCGGCAGCGGACGCGGCTCGCGCGAAAGCTGCTCGTCGACCTGCTCCAGATGGTTTAGGTAGAGGTGCGTGTCGCCCAGCGTATGGATGAACTCGCCGGGCTGCAAGCCGCACACCTGCGCCATCATGCAGGTCAGCAGGGCGTAGGAGGCGATGTTGAACGGCACGCCGAGGAACGTGTCGGCGCTGCGCTGGTACAGCTGGCACGAGAGACGCCCCCCGGCCACGTAGAACTGGAACAGCACATGGCACGGCGGCAGGGCCATCGCGTCGATCTCGGCGACGTTCCACGCCGAGACCACGATGCGCCGCGATTCGGGATTGGTGCGGATCAGCCCGGCGGCCTGCGCGATCTGGTCGACGACGCCCCCGTCGGGCCGGGGCCACGAACGCCACTGGTAGCCGTAGACATGGTTCAGGTCGCCGAAGCGGTAGCCTTCGATCGGCGACTCGACGCCCGCCGAGGCGAGGAACGTCTCCCGGCCGACGGGCAGCACCCCGTGGCGCACGCACAGTTCGTTGTAGTGGCGGTAGGCGTCGTTGTCCCAGATATGGACGCCGTTGTCCACCAGATATTTGATGTTGGTGTCGCCCCGCAGAAACCACAGCAGTTCGTGGATAACCCCCTTGAGGAACACCTTTTTGGTCGTCAGCAGCGGAAAGCCCTCCGACAGGTCGAAACGCATCTGGTGGCCGAAGACCCCCTTGGTCCCGGTTCCCGTGCGGTCGCCCCGCACGACGCCTTCCGTCTTGATCCGGCGCAACAGATCGAGGTATTGTTTCACAGAATCGTCATTTAATCGTTTTATCGCTAAACCGAGGTCTTGCCCGGCATTTTCAGCGTCAGCTCCCCCGCCGCGTCCAGCACGGCGTAGGAGGGATTTTCGGCCCAGCAGCCGAGGTTCACCACGTGCAGCCGCCCTTCGCGGCAGTCGCGCGGGAAGTGCATGTGTCCGAAAACGAAGAGATCGACTGCATGCGTCCGGGAATACTCGCGGGCATACTCGACCAGCGGCTCGGTGTGCGGCTCGGAAGACCCCGTGTAGGGTTCGGTCAGCGACGCCCCGCGGGCCGCCTCCTCGCCGTGCCCCTTGCGCGACCTGCCGCTCCACCAATGGCCGAAGCGCAGCGCCCAGTCGGGATGCACGCCCCACGAAAAGAGCCATCTCAACGTCCGCGAACGGAAAATGCGGTTCAGAAACTTGAGCATCGGCTGCCCGTCGATCTTCATGTTGTCGCCGTGGGCGATGAAGACCTTTTTGCCCGAGAGGGTCATCACCTCGGGCGAGGTGTGGATCTCCAGCCCGCACTCGCGCGCCAGATAGTCGCCGACCCACATGTCGTGGTTGCCCGTGAAGAAGACCACCCGCACGCCCCGGTCGGTCAATTCGGCCAGCTTGCCCAGCGTCCGCACGAAGCCCTTGGGGACCACACGGCGGTATTCGAACCAGAAATCGAAGATGTCCCCGACCAGAAAGATCGCCTCCGCATCCCGGGCCGCGTCGTCGAGCCACGCCACGAAGCGTCTTTCGACCGCCCGTGCCGTCGCGGCATCGCCGGCTCCCAGGTGGATGTCGGATGCGAAATAATACATGATTCTATTTTGTCAGCTCGTCCAGTTTCGCTTCGAGGCTCTTGCCGTAGATGTTCTTGGCCACGATCGTCCCCTCCTTGTCGATCAGGAAGTTGGCCGGAAGCCGCTGCACGTTGTAAAGCCCGAGGGCCACGGACGAACGCCCGCGCAGGTCGCTGACCGAGATCCACGGCAGCTGCTGCTCCTGCACGGCGGTGATCCACAGCGGTTTCGACGTATCGACGGCCACCTGGTAGACCTCAAACCCGACGGGTGCGTCGGCATATTTCCGATAGAGTTCCTTCAGATCGGCGTTCAGCGCGTTGCTCGACCCCAGTTCCGCCGACCAGAAATCCAGCAGCACGACCTTTCCGGCCAGCGACGAGAGACGGATCTTCTTGCCGTAGATGTCCGTCAGTTCGAGGTCCGGATGGCGCGCCTCGGTGATCTGCGACGTGAGGCTGATGCGGGCGTCCATGCGGGCGATCTCGGCCTGCAACGATTGCAGGTAGGGCGATTCGGGGTAGCTCTCCTGCAACGCCTCGGCAACCGTGCGGTAGTAGACCACGTCGCTGTCGCCGTTGAACAGGTACGTGTCGCCCGGAAGCCGCTGGTAGAGGGCGTAGACCGCCGCCAGCGACGCCTTGTGCTCGATGATGAACCGCAGCTGCTCGCGGCGGATGCGGTAGTATTCGGCCGTATACTCCTTGATCAGCGACTTGCGCTCCTCGTCCGTGAGTTTGCGCGCGAATTCCGTGCCCATGTTCTCCAGCTGCTGCGCCCCCGTGACGAAGGCCTGGTAGAACTGCCGCAGCAGCTCCGACTCGGAGGAACCCTCCACCGTATAGTTGCGGATGACGCTGCCCACGGAACCGAGCGTCAGCCTGTCGCCGCCGGCCAGAAGCAGCGGAATGCGCTCGCCGTCGTAGATCACATTGTATAAGGACGGGGTCTTCGCCACGCCCGTGAGTTCCATGCGGTAGCTGCCGTCGGGGGCCAGCGCCGCCGAATCCACGACCGACTGCGTCAGCGGAAGAACCTGCTCCAGATAGATATTTTTCGCGTCGCCGCCGACGAAGCGGCCTGAAATCTTCACTTTCGACGACTGGCAGCCACACATCAGGGCGGCCGTCGTGAGCGTTACGAAAAGCGTTTGCTTGTTCATTTACGATCTTTTTCGCGGTTAATGGAGAACAAAGATATAAATTTTCCGCAAATAGGCGCCCTTTATTTCGACGAATTGCGGTGCGGCCCGTTGTTTTTCGTGAAATTGCGGTAGGGCTGCTGGCTGCGGTTTTTCTGCTGCCGCTGCTGCTGGTGGGGCTGCCGGTGCTGCTGCGCCCCCTTTTGGAGACGCGCCGAAAAGGGCTGTTTATAGTCGCTTCGGAGATTGTTCAAGGCAACTTCGTCGATTTGGATCGCTCCCCCGGACATGCGCTTGATGTCTTTTACGATCACTTCGTTGTTGGGGTGCTCCTGGTTGTATTCGTAGCTCTTCGTGCGCATGTAGCGGGCCAGATTGTCCACCGTGCGCGAGACCGTCCGCGGGTTGCGCTCGTCGGCCAGGCCGCGGATCATACGCTCGACGTATTTGCCGTAGTGCTTATAGGTGATCCGCCCCTGGGAATAGGTCATCCGGCGGGGCGATGCGGTCAGCTCCTGACGCGAGGGCTGCGGGTAGGGAGAGTCCACATCGAGCTGGAAATCAGACATGATGAAAAGGTGGTCCCAGAGTTTGTGGGTGAAATCGGCCGTGTCGCGCAGCAGGGGGTTCAGATTGCCCATCACGGCAATCACGGCCCGCGCCTGCCGGTTGCGCTCGCGGCGGTCCTCGATCTCCAGCAGCGAGTCGATCATCTCCTGGATATGGCGCCCGTACTCGGGCAGGTACAACTTGCGTCGTGTGTAATTGTAATTCTTTTTCATATTGTATTTGCGGTCCGGCACATTAGTGCGATTCGTCCGCCGGAGCCTCCGGCCGGACCTTTGCGATAGACCGTTTAAAGATCGTTTTTCTCACTCTCCGCACCCCGGAGCGAGACCTCCGGGATTCGTTTTACACGGCGGAAAATCATAACTTTGGGACAAAAGTAGGTAAAATTTCGGAAAAACAAAGCTATGACAAAGGTTTTAATTCTGGACCAATCAAAAAGCGTGCGAAACATTCTGCGCGAGCGGTTGGAGTATGAAGGGTTCTCGGCCGAAGCCGTCGAGAACGAGGCTGCGGCCTCGGCATTGTGCGAGAGGATTCCGTTCGACGTGATTCTGTCCGACACGGAGTGCAAGGTTCCGGATGCAGGCATCCCGTTCATAGCCCTCTCGGCCGACACGTCGATCGACACGGCGGTCAAGGCCGTGCGCAACGGAGCGCAGGATTTCCTCACAAAACCCATCGACATGAACCGGCTGCTGCAATCGCTGCACCGCACCATCGACAATCCCGCGCCCGCGCAGGCGCCCCCGGCCGCCCCGCCCGTGCGCCGCCGCCGGGCGCACTCCGCCCAGGCCGAGCGGATCATCGGCGTCTCGCCCGAGATCGAACACGTCCGCCAGCTGATCGACAAGGTGGCCCCGTGCGAGGCCCGGGTGCTGATCACGGGCGAAAACGGCACGGGAAAGGAGCTTGTGGCCCGCTGGCTGCACGCCAAGAGCGTCCGCGCGGCGGCCCCGTTCGTCGAGGTCAACTGCGCGGCCATCCCCTCCGAACTGATCGAGAGCGAACTGTTCGGCCACGAGCGCGGGGCCTTCACCTCGGCCGTCAAGCAGCGCAAGGGCAAGTTCGAGCAGGCCGACGGAGGCACGCTCTTCATGGACGAGATCGGCGACATGTCGCTCGCGGCGCAGGCCAAGGTGCTGCGCGCCCTGCAGGAGAGCCGCATCAGCCGCGTGGGAAGCGACCGGGACATCGAGGTCAACGTGCGCGTGGTGGCCGCCACGAACAAGAACCTGCGCGAGGAGATTCAGAAAGGGAATTTCCGCGAAGACCTCTACCACCGTCTGGCGGTGATCGTGGTGCGGGTTCCGCCGCTGCGCGAGCATGCCGGGGACATTCCTGCGCTGGTCGAGCATTTCATCCGCACGATCGCCTCGGAATACGGCTCCGCCCCCAAACCCATCGACGCCGACGCGCTGGCCGAGCTGCAACGGATGCCGTGGAGCGGCAACATCCGCGAACTGCGCAACGTCATCGAGCGTCTGATCATCCTCTCCGGCGACCGCATCACGGCACGCGACGTGAAGGAGTACTGCTGACCCGCGCCCGGTTAAGAACCGGGGTTCGCATTGCGGCTGGCAGCTTCGGCCCGCTCTCCGTCCGGTTCTGCGCCCGGTTAAGAACCGGGGTTTCAGGTTGCGAAAGGGACCATTTTGCACCTCCTCCACGCCGCGTTCCGCGGCGAAAGATCCCGGCCCGATGCCGGAGCCGCGAAACGAAGTCCCGGCTAAAAGTGGCAAGAAACGGGGCCGGTTTGCTTGCAAACCCGCGAATAGGCGCCCGTTTCGAACGTTAGACGGGACGAAGTAGGCGGAGGCATCTGCCGGGGAGTTTTTGGTACTTTTTGCGGCCAAAAAGTACATCACCTTCCGCGGGCAAAGGCCGCGGTTATCCTTGTTCCGCCATAAGCGAGAATGCGGAGGTTGCACCTCCTCCCCGCCGCGTTTCGCGGCGAACGATCCCGGCCCGATGCCGGAGCCGTGAAACGAAGGCCCGGCTAAAAGTGGCAAGAAACGGGCGTCACAGCAGCTCCAGCAACTCGCCGGGCCGGTCGACCAGATGCCGCGCCCCGGCGGCGATCAGCTCCGCACGGTCGCGGAAACCCCACGTCACACCCGCCGAGCGCACCCCGGCAGCCGTCGCGGTCTCGATGTCCACCCCCGAATCGCCGACATACAACACCTCCTCACGCGCCGTGCCCGTCCGTGCGAGAATCTCCTCGACGACTGCCGGCGAAGGTTTCAGCGGCACGCCGGGACGCTGGCCCAGCACCGCGGCGAACGTCACCCCGGGGAAGAACAGCCCGACGAGCTTCTCGGTCCCGGCCTGGAACTTGTTCGACGCCACGGCCAGCGCGACGCCCCGCCGCGCCAGTTCGGCGATCAGCTCCGGAATTCCGTCGTAGGGCCGCGTATGGGCGTCGATGTGTTCGGTGTAGTATTTCACGAAGTCGGCGCGCACCGCGGCGACGGTTTCGGGCGTGCGCAGCGGCTCGGGCAGGGCGCGTTCCACGAGCCGCAGGATGCCGTTGCCGACGAAATGACAGTATTCCTCATAGGTGTGTTGCGGCAGTCCCCGCACACCCAGCACGGCGTTGCACGCCACGGCCAGATCGCCGATCGTGTCGAGCAGCGTGCCGTCGAGGTCGAAGATGACGAGCGAAGTTTTCATTTTTTCCGTTTTATGTTCCAGCCGACAGCCGCCACGAGCAGCGACATCAGCGGCGAGACGATGTTGAAGATGCAGTAGGGCGCGTAGACGAAGGTCGAGACGCCGAGCACCGTGGCCTGCGTCATGCCGCACGAGTTCCACGGGATCAGGACCGAGCAGACCGTGGCGGAATCCTCCACCGAGCGGCTCAACAGCCTCGGCTCCAGCCCCCGGTCGGCATAGAGGTCGCGGAAAAGCCGCCCCGAGAGGATGATCGAGATATACTGGTCGGCGGTGCAGAGGTTGAAGAAGAGGCCCGCGCCCACGGTCGAGGCCACGGCCGAAAAGGCGCGGCGCACCCAGCGCAGGAAGATCGACGTCAGCGACCGCAGCATGCCGCTGCCGGTCATCACCCCGCCGAAGCACATGGCGCAGATGATCAGCCACACGGTGTTCAGCATCCCGGCCATGCCGCGCGTGGCGACCAGTTCGTCGAGCTGCGGCGCGCCCGTGGGGATGGCCGTCGGGCCGAAGCAGGTCATCAGCACCCCCTTGAACCCCGACATGAAGTCCAGCTCCCCGACGCCCGCCACCCGGGCCACCAGTTCGGGCTGCGCCAGGAGCATCGCCGCACAGGCGAAGACCACGGACGAGAACAGCGTCACGATGGCCGGGAGTTTTCGCGCGATGAGCATTCCCGTGGCCAGCGGCACCGCGAGGAGCCACGGCGTGATGCGAAACGTCGCGGCGAGCGTCGCGGCATACATTTCGGCATGGGTCGAAACTCCGTGGTCGAGCGCCAGGCCCGCGACGGTGAAGACCCCGAGGGCGATGAGCATCGACGGAACGGTGGTGTAGAGCATGTAGCGGATGTGGGTGAAGACCTCGACGCCGGCCGTCGACGAGGCCAGCACCGTGGTGTCGGAGAGCAGCGAGAGCTTGTCGCCGAAATAGGCTCCCGAGATGATGGCTCCGGCGACCCATCCTTCTGAAAAGCCCATCGCCTGGCCGATGCCCATGAGCGCCACGCCGATGGTGGCGATGGTGGTCCACGACGATCCGGTCATCAGCGACACCACGGCGCAGATCGCGCACGAAGCCACGAGGAAGAACGACGGGTGGAGGATTTGCAGTCCGTAATAAATCATCGTCGGGACCACGCCCGAGATCATCCACGTGCCGGCGATGGCGCCGATCAGCAGCAGGATGACGATGGCCGACGCCGAGGCGCGGATGTTGTCGATGATGGCCTCTTCGAGCACGGCCCAGCGGCAGCGGTAGATGCCGATCGAGAGCATCACGCAGACCGACGTGGCCGACAGCAGGGCGATCTGGCTTCCGCCGTTGATGGCCTCGCCGCCGAAGGCGCGGATCACGACATAGAGGAGTCCCGTCAGCACCGCCAGCGGAATGGCCGACACCCAGGGCGACGGCAGTTTTTCAGCATTCGTCTTCATATTCTCTTCTTACGAGAGGCAAAAGTACGAAGAATTTTCGTACTTGCGCCATCGGGACGCCCGACCTGCGGTCTTCGCCCTGAAGAAACCGCGACGGGCGAACACGCGAACATGCGAACAGGAGGTGTTCGCCCATGTTCGCATGTTCGCGGAGAACCGGGCGCAGAACCGGACGGAGAGCGGGCCGAAGCTGCCAGCCCCCTGAAACCGGCGTCTTACGCGGGGGGGGGTAAGCATTTCCGGCCTTATCGTACACCGGCCGTGTTTTTTCGGGGCCGGAATTTTTTTATTTCCTTTTTTCTGCCTAACTTTGGTAGAACATCCAACACGCAACGAAATGGAGACACTCCGCAAAGTGATCCGGTTTTACGTCGAGGGATTCCGCGAAATGACCGTGGGACGCACCCTGTGGGCCATCATCCTCATCAAACTCTTCATCCTGTTCGCCGTGCTGAAAGTCTTCTTCTTCCCCGACCTGCTCGCGGGCAAAAGCCCCTCGGAAAAGGCCGGCTGCGTGCTGGAAAACCTGACACCCGAAATTCCGCAACCATGAATGCACCCGTCATCATGCAGTTCCGGCCGCCGCTCGCGGCGTCAATCCCCCTCCGGGGCAGGGTCGCCGGCGCGGTGCGGGCCCGCAAACGCGGCCGAAAGCCGCAAACAAGAAGGCTCCGGCGTCCCGGAGCGACGCAGACAACCAACCAGTAACCCAATACGCTATGCTTTCCGACTACCTATCCACCGTCGACTGGTCGCGCGCGCAGTTCGCCATGACGGCCATCTACCACTGGCTGTTCGTCCCGCTGACGCTCGGGCTGGGCTTCCTCATCGCCATCATGGAGACCCTTTACGTCCGCACGAAGGACCCGTTCTGGCTCCGCACGACCAAATTCTGGATGCGCCTGTTCGGCATCAACTTCGCCATCGGCGTGGCCACGGGCCTGATCCTCGAATTCGAATTCGGGACCAACTGGTCCAACTACTCCCACTTCGTGGGCGACATTTTCGGCGCGCCGCTGGCCATCGAGGGCATTCTGGCGTTCTTCCTCGAATCGACCTTCATCGCCGTGATGTTCTTCGGCTGGCGCAAGGTCAGCCGGGGTTTCCACCTCACGGCCACGTGGCTCACGGCCTTCGGCGCCAACCTCTCGGCGTGGTGGATTCTGGTCGCCAACTCGTGGATGCAATACCCCGTGGGGTGCGACTTCAACCTCGAAACCGTGCGCAACGAGATGACCTCGTTCTCGGCCGTGGCGCTGTCGCCCGTGGCGGTCAACAAGTTCTTCCACACCGTCACCTCGTCGTTCGTCCTCGCCGCGCTGTTCGTCGTGGGGGTCAGCGCGTGGTATCTGCTGCGCCGGCGCGAACAGCTGATGGCCCGCCGGAGCATCGCCATCGCCTCGGCCTTCGGGTTCGTCTTCGCGCTCGTCACGGCCTTCACGGGCGACCGTTCGGGCGCCATCGTGGCCCGCGTGCAGCCCATGAAGCTGGCGGCCATGGAGGCGCTCTACGACGGGCAGCAGGGCGCGCCGCTCACGGCCGTCGGCATCCTGCGTCCCGAGGCGCAGCGGACCGGCGGCGACGCCTTCTACTTCAGGATCGACATTCCGAAGATGCTCTCGCTGATGAGTTTCCGCTCGGCCGACGCGTTCGTTCCGGGCATCAACGACCTGGTCTACGGCAACGAGGAGTACGGCGTGATGCCGGCCTCGGAGAAGATCGAACGGGGGCGCGTGGCCGTCGAGGAGCTGGGCCGCTACTGCACGGCGCGCGAGAAGGGCGACACGGCGGCCATCACCGAGATCGAGGCCAAGTTCGACCGCTCGACGCCCCAGGGCGCGGAGTTCCTGCGCGAACATTTCGCCTACTTCGGCTACGGTTACCTCTCGTCGCCGGAGCAGATCGTGCCCGACGTGCCGCTGCTGTTTTACTCGTTCCGCGTGATGGTCGGCGCGGGCTGCTTCTTCATCCTGCTGCTAGGCCTCGTCTGGTGGCTCAACCGCCGCGACCGCCTCGCCTCGAAACGCTGGCTGCTGCGGACGGCCGTGTGGAGCGTCCCGCTGGCCTACCTCGCCTCGCAGGCCGGCTGGGTCGTCGCCGAGGTCGGACGCCAGCCGTGGGCCATCCAGGACCTGATGCCCGTGGGCGTCGCGGCGTCGAAAATCCCCAGCGGATCGGTCTCGGTGACCTTCTTCCTCTTTCTGGCGCTGTTCACGGCGCTGCTCGCCGCCGAGTTGAGCATTATGTTCCGGCAGATCAAAACAGGACCTAAAGACGACTGACATCCCGACTACCGCAAATTTACCGGCAGGGTGGCTTCCGCGCAAGCGGACACAAGTCCCCGCCAGGGCGGGGATTTAGGGGTGGGTCAAATCTATAAACACGGCGGTACGCCGTGAATCGCCGACGGACAAGAGCGGCAAAACAACGACAACAACGACAACAACGACAACAACGACAACAACGACAACTATGGATACTATCACCCTACTTCAACACTATTGGTGGCTGGTCATTTCGCTTTTGGGGGCCTTGCTGGTCTTCCTGATGTTCGTGCAGGGCGGTCAGGCGCTGCTCTACACGATCGGCCGCACCGAAGAGGAGCGCAACATGCTGGTCAACTCGCTGGGCCGCAAGTGGGAGTTCACCTTCACGACGCTCGTGACGTTCGGCGGGGCGTTCTTCGCCTCGTTCCCGTTGTTCTACTCCACGTCGTTCGGCGGGGCGTTCTACGTCTGGATGGCCATTCTGCTGTGCTTCGTCATTCAGGCCGTGGCCTACGAATACCGCCGCAAACCGGGCAACGTCTTCGGCGAACGGACCTTCAACGCCTTCCTGCTCGTCAACGGCGTGTTAGGCCCGCTGCTCATCGGCACGGCCGTGGGAACCTTCTTCACGGGGGCGGAATTCACCGTCGACCGCCTCAACCTGGCCAACCAGGGCGGCGCGGCGGTGATCTCGCAGTGGGCGACGCCGTGGCACGGGCTGGAGGCCGTCGCCGAGTGGCGCAACGTGCTGCTGGGCCTGTCGGTGACGCTGCTGGCCATGACGCTGGCCTGCCAGTACTTTATGAACAACATCGACGACGAGGCGATCTTCCGCCGCGCCGCACGCCGCATGCGCACGTTCGCCGTGCTGTTCGTCGCCTGCTTCGTGGCATGGCTCCTGGCCCTCGTCCTCGCCGACGGATGGGCCGTCGACGCCGCGGGCACGGTCTCCATCGAACCCTATAAATACCTGCACAACCTCGTGGAAATGCCCTACGTGGCCGCCGCGCTGCTGATCGGCGTGGCTTCGGTGCTGTGGAGCGTCTGGCTGGGGTGGCGCGGCAGCCGCCGTGCGGTGTGGTTCGGGGGCGTCGGCACGGTGCTCACGGTGCTGTCGCTGCTGCTGCTCGCGGGGTGGAACGACACGGCCTACTACCCTTCGCTCGCGGACATGCAGTCGTCGCTGACGATCCGCAACTCCTCGTCGAGCCTCTTCACGCTCCGCACGATGGCGTGGGTGTCGCTGTTCGTGCCGTTCGTGGCAGCCTACATCTGGTACGCCTGGCGTGCGATGAACCGCCGTCCGATCACCCGCGAGGAGATCCGCGGCGACGACCACCAGTATTAAGGCGAACCTTACGGTTGAGCGAGGGCGCGGACCGCTTGCGGGCTATGCCGGGGAGGGGCTGCGCGAACATGCGAACATGCGAACATAGGCGAACACCCCCTGTTCGCATGTTCGTGTGTTCGCCCGGTTAAGAACCGGGGTTTGCATTGCAACTGGCAGCTTCGGGCTGCCGGACTTGCATCACAAGCACGCCCCGTCAGATCATTCTGAATATCTGTCAATTACAACCATACGACCACTCATGGGCGCGGATGGGTTTTTGATTATCGCGGAGCAGATTTCGACATAATGCAGTAAGCCCCGGATGGGATATACCGAAGTATTTCCCATTCGGGGCGAACAAGGCAGGGCGAAATATGCCCGTGAGAATCGGAAACTACTTGCCGAAAGGATACTGGTTCTCGTGCACGTCCTCGAACCGCATGCCCTTCTCGTAGGTCTTCATGGCGCGGCGCGACATGCCCATCGACGAGAATCCGCCGTCGTGGTAGAGGTTCTGCATCGTGACCTTGCGCGTGAGGTCCGAGAAAAGCGTCAGCACGTAGTCCGCGCAATCTTCGGCCGAAGCGTTGCCCAGCGGCGACATGTTCTCGGCGAAACCCATCAGGTCGCCCAACCCCAGCACGCCGCTCCCTGCCGTGGTCGGCGTCGGCGACTGCGACACGGTGTTGATGCGCACATGCTTCTCGCGGCCGTAGATGTAACCGAAGCTGCGGGCTATGGACTCCAGCAGCGCCTTGGCGTCGGCCATGTCGTTGTAACCGTAGAGCGTGCGCTGCGCGGCGATGTACGAAAGGGCGACGATCGAACCCCAGTCGTTGATGGCGTCCTTCTTGCGGGCCACCTGAATGGCCTTGTGGAACGAAATGGCCGAGATGTCGAGCGTCTTCGAGAGGAAATCGTAATCCAGATCGTCATAGGTGCGTCCCTTGCGGACGTTGGGCGACATGCCGATCGAGTGGAGCATGAAATCGAATTTGCCCCCGAAGTGCTCCATCGTCTTGTCGATCAGGTTCTCCAGATCCCCGACGCTCGTGGCGTCGGCCGGAACGACGATCGTATTGCACTTCTCGGCCAGCTTCGAGATGGTTCCCATGCGGATTGATACGGCGGTATTGGTGAGGACGATTTCGGCGCCCTCCTCCACGGCGCGTTCCGCCACTTTCCAGGCAATCGACTGCTCGTTGAGCGCTCCGAAAATCAGACCTTTCTTTCCTTTCAATAAATTGTATGACATCGTAATTCAGTTTAAAAATTCGGACAAATATAACACTTATTTTTGAATTGGCCCGCCAATCGGCCTCAAACGAACGCTCTTGCGCCCCAATGCGGCAGGCTGCGGGGCCACGAGCGGGAATTGAGAATCGCGGAATTACGTCGCCGTCGCTCCGTGATCCCCGGGATTCCTTGATTGAGGAATTGACTTCGCTGCACTCCGCCCGACGGCTTCGTGCCGCTCGTCTTTCCCTGCCCTGCCGGGGGCGTCCCTGCAAGCCCAAGAAACGGCGGCCCTGCCGCATTTCGTTTTGTATTCGATCCGGTCCCGAATATATTCAGCCCGGCCCAAATACAAAACGGGTTGCAAATTCGATTTGCAACCCGTTTCTTTTTCTTGGCGGAAAGTGAGGGATTCGAACCCCCGGAACCTTGCGGTTCAACGGTTTTCAAGACCGCCGCGATCGACCACTCCGCCAACTTTCCGGGGACAAAAGTAGCACCGTTTTTCCATTCCGCCAAATCTTTACCGCGATTTATCGTCCGCAACGGCGGTCCGAAAATCAAAATCAGACGATAATTTTCTTCTTTATCCGAAAATTGCATATCTTTGTCAGTAAGTTAGGACCGAGAGGTTAGTTTCTTCACGCACGACACCATGAACAAAGCGCAGTTTGTCGAGGCCATCGCCCTCGACGCGAACATCTCGAAGATAGACGCCCGCAAGGCCGTCGACGCCATGATCCGGGTCACGGTGCAGTCGCTCCGCGAGGGCGAACGGCTGACCCTGACGGGGCTGGGTACGTTCAGCGTGCAGCAGAAATCCGAACGCGTGGGCCGCAATCCCCGCACGGGCGCCGCCGTGAAGATCCCGCCCCGCAAGGTCATCAAGTTCCGTCCTACGGCCGAGGTGGAATAACACCCCGTCCGCAAAAACACCGTAACATGCCCGAAATTTCACTCCGCGCCGAGCAGATGCCGGCCTCCCCGATACGCAAACTCGTCCCGCTGGCCGACGCGGCCCGCGCCCGGGGAACGAAGATCTACCACCTGAACATCGGCCAGCCCGACCTCCCCTCGCCCAAGGAGGGTCTCGAATCCCTCAAACACATCGACCGCAAGGTGCTGGAATACAGCCCCAGCGACGGCTACCGCTCGCTGCGCGAAAAGCTGGTGACCTATTACGAGCAGTATCAGATCAAGCTCTCGCCCGAGGAGATCATCGTCACCACGGGCGGCTCCGAGGCCGTGCTCTTCGCCTTCATGTCGTGCCTCAACCCGGGCGACGAAATCATCGTTCCCGAACCGGCCTACGCCAACTACATGGCCTTCGCCATTTCGGCGGGCGCCGTGATCCGCCCGGTGGTGGCCTCCATCGAGAACGGATTCGCGCTGCCCCCGATCGAGGAGTTCGAGAAGCTGATCAACGACCGCACGCGCGGCATCCTGATCTGCAACCCCAACAACCCCACGGGTTACCTCTACACCCGCCGCGAGATGAACCGCATCCGCGACATGGTGAAGAAATACGACCTGTTCCTCTTTTCGGACGAGGTCTACCGCGAATTCATCTACACCGGTTCGCCCTACATTTCGGCCTGCCACCTCGAAGGCATCGAGCAGAACGTCGTGCTGATCGACTCGGTGTCGAAACGCTACTCCGAGTGCGGCATCCGCATCGGCGCGCTGATCACCAAGAACAAGACGCTGCGCAATGCGGTGATGAAATTCTGCCAGGCGCGCCTCTCGCCGCCGCTCATCGGGCAGATCATCGCCGAAGCGTCGATCGACGCGCCGCGGTCGTACAGCACCGAGGTCTACGAGGAGTACATCGAACGCCGCAAATGCCTGATCGACGGACTGAACCGCATCCCGGGCGTCTACTCGCCGATCCCGATGGGGGCTTTCTACACGGTGGCACGGCTCCCGGTCGACGACAGCGACAAGTTCTGCGCCTGGTGTCTCTCGGATTTCGAATACGAAGGCGAAACCGTTATGATGGCGCCTGCGTCGGGCTTCTACTCCGATCCCGAATGCGGCCGCAACGAGGTCCGCATCGCCTACGTCCTCAAGAAGGAGGACCTCGAACGGGCCTTGCTGATCCTGGGCAAGGCGCTCGAAGCCTACAACGCCAGAAAATAAAGACAAGACCCGCCAGCGAGCGGGTCTTGCTCATTTCCGGAGACCCGACGACCCGACAACCCCGGAGACCCTGACGACCCGACGGGAGGCCCGGCAACCACATCCTGCCGCCCCGGCAATCTCCGGCCCCCGGCCGCGGAAGTCTCGGCCGCGGAAGTCCACGGCCCGCTGCGGTGTAGCCTCGAATACCCTGCTGTCCCCGAACATCCTGCCGCCCCCGACAACCCCGGCCGGCCTGACAACCCGGCAATCCCCGGCCCCTCAACCCCGGCAATCCCCGCCTCTCCGGCAGTCACACCCCGCCTCCCCCGGCGGCGCTTATTATAAATCGGTATCCATTCCCGGAGAGACCTCGGAGCGGAACCCGCCAATTCGGCCAATCCTATACCATTTAGTACAATTTTCGGGAATTTTAGACCAAAAAATTTGGGCCGAGGGGATAGTTTTCCTACTTTTGCCCCGATTTTGCATGCCGGGAGGCATGCCGAGTATAAACCAAACCAATTCGTTATGAAAAAACTTTTCCTCGTTCTGGCCGCCGCAGCCATCGCCTCCGGCGCTTACGCCGAGGGCTATCAGGTAAACAACCTCTCCTCGAAACAGAACGGTATGGGCCACGTAGGTACGGCCATGAAACTCAACTCGGAGTCCATTTGGTTCAACCCCGCAGCCGCATCATTCCAAAGCACGCAGTTCGACTTTTCGGTCGGCGTCACGGGAATAGACTCGAAAGCCACTTATACCACCCTGCCCGACTACACGGGCAAGACCCAGTCCCGGCACTTCACGTCGGACAACAAGATCGCAACCCCGCTCTACGCCTATTTCAACTACAAGCCGCTGGACTGGATGTCGGTCGGCCTGGCTTTCAACACCCCCTTCGGCTCTTCGATGAACTGGGGCGACAATTGGGCCGGAGCGCAGCTCGTGCAGTCCATCAACCTCAAGGCCTACAATCTCCAGCCTACGGTGTCGTTCAAAATCTGCGAACACCTCTCCGTCGGCGCCGGCCTGATGATGACGTGGGGTAAATTCGACCTTTCGCGTTCGATGCTGCCCGTCGGAGCGGCGAATGCCCAAAACGTCGCGCTGAACAACATCATACAGATCGTAGCTCCGGGCACTCCGAACATCTTCGAGCTGGCAGGCGACCGCAACATCATGTCGCTGGATCTCGAAGGCAAGGCCAAAATGGCCGTCGGGGTGAATCTCGGCATCATGTGGGACATCAACGAACAATGGTCGCTCGGCATGACCTATCGTTCGAAACTCAAGATGAAGGTGAATTCCGGCTCGATCGACATGTCGACCATCGACGATCCGACGATTCAGGCCGTCCTGGGACAGCTTCTTCCGAAATTCGACATCAATCCCTCGGCAATCTCCTCGGCAATCGTGAAAACCGAACTTCCGCTCCCGGCATCGCTGACCTGGGGCGTCAGCTTCCGCCCCGTGCCGAAATGGGAGTTTGCCGTCGATCTGCAATACGTGCTGTGGAGCGCATACGACCAACTCGATGTCCAGATCCTCAATCCGTCGACGAATCTTCCGGTCCTGACGATCCCCGCCAGCGACAAAAACTACTCCAACACGCTGGCATTCCGCTTCGGCGGCGAATACCACGCACTCGACTGGCTGACGGCCCGCATGGGTATGTATGTCGACGAAAGCCCCGTAAGCAGCGACTACCTCAATCCCGAAACGCCTTCGATGACCAAACTCGCCTACACCGCCGGCGTCACGTTCCGTCCTTGCAAATGGATGCACGTCGACCTGGCCTACGGCTATGTGAATTCGGCCGATCCGGAGCGCACGGGTTCCTATCCCTACGTCAACTCCGTGCTGGCGCTGGCCAACGAGCAGATCAAGAACGTTGCCCCCGAGTATCCGACGACCAGCGCGATCACCGACTTTTCAGGCAATTACACCGCACGCGCCCACACGTTCTCCATCGGCGTGGGGTTCAGTTTCTAAAAACAGAAAAATTTACTATCTTTGCGGTGCGTTTGGCAATAGACGCGCCGCATTGTTTTTAACGGCTCCATAGTTCAAGGGATAGAACGAGGGTTTCCTAAACATTGGGGCAGAGCGGAACACGACATCCGAGCGAAATTACACACAACTTTTTCGCCGGATTATCTATAACAGACGTAAGCCCTTGTAGTTCAACGGATAGAACGGCGGTTTCCTAAACCGCAAATCCGGGTTCGATTCCCGGCGAGGGTACAAGAAGCGACGGAATTTTCCGTCGCTTCGTTCATTTTTGCACGCTTCGTTTGTATATTTGCTCGCAAATGTTGTCAAATAGTTGTCAAAAACCTGCACCATGCCGACCACATTCAAACCTGTTGTCTACGCCGACAATAAACGGCAGGACGGAACCTACAACGTAAAGATACGAGTGACCCATCGACGGCAGACATTGAAGCTGTCGACGAATATGTACGTCGCCGCACACCAAATGACGCGCGCGCTTAAACTCAAAGACCAAAGCATAATCGACGAGGCGAAACGAATCATCGACAACTGGCGCGCCATCGTCGGACGGCTCGGAGCTGCGGCCGACGTTATGACCGTCCGGCAGGTAGTCGACTACATCAAGCAGACGGAGCAGAACAACATGGCTTTCGAACTCGATTTTATCGCCTACGGACGCAAAAAGGCCGAAACGATGCGCCCCGGAACGGGCATCGGGTATCAGATCGCCTTAAATGCGTTGGTGCGGTATATCGGCACGGAAACACTTGACATCAGCCGGATAAATGCCCGATTCCTTACGGGCTTCGAACAGTTCATCGAGGCCGAACCCGTTCTGACGCACAGCAGAAAGGGCGCAATCCGCCAACTACACAAGACCAAGAAAGGCGGCCGCGCCATATCATCCTATCTTGCCTGTGTCCGCCACATCCATAATCTCGCAAAACAAGAGTTTAACGACGAAGAATTGGGCGTCATCCGCATACCGCAATCACCGTTCAAAACCTACAAGGTCAAGCAACCGCCAAAGGTCAAAAAACGAGCCGTCAGCCCCGATATACTCCAACAAATAATCAACCTCGGCGATGAACCACGCCGCGCTGGGTCGATCTCTGATTTCACGCGCCGCGATCTTGCCCGTGATTGTTTCCTCCTATCGTTCGGCCTTGCAGGCATGAACGCAGCCGACCTGCTGTCGTGTCCGGCGCAGCCGCTCGACGGCGACGTTATTATCTACAATCGGCAGAAGACCGCGAGCCGCCGCGAGGACGAGGCCGAAATGCACATCCGCATCGAACCGCAGATCGCGCCACTCGTCGAGAAATACAAAGACCCCATGGGAAAGCGGTTGTTCCGGTTCCATTTGCATTACAGCACGGGAAACACGTTCAACTGCGCGCTGAATCAAGGTTTGAAGCGAATAGACGCGGCCCTGCGGGCGATCCGCGACGCCGACCAACGTCAGAACGACGCCACAGGCGAAGATCGCCCCCTGCCGGAACATATCACATTCTATGCCGCCCGGCACAGCTGGGCAACGATAGCCCGTTCGGCCGCGCTCAAAATCGACAAATACACCGTACACGAGGCACTGAACCACGTCGACGCAGATATGAAAATAACCGACCGATATATCGACCGCGATTGGTCGGTCATTTGGCAGGCAAATGCAAAAGTACTTGGCCTGCTCGATTGGTCGGAACTCAAAAAAAGAGAAGAAAATCGGAAATAATCGGCGGGAATTTTGCATAATAAACAAATGTTTATTATATTTGCATTGTCAATAAAGCCAAAAGGATATGAAAAAACCAAGCAAGGAACAAAAGGAGTTCGAAGCAGAGCTAATTTACTATTTAAGGCTTTACAGCGAACTAAAAGGAAGAGAGGGAGCCGCAAAAATCCTCGCTTCCATTGAGGAGGAAATCAACAAGCTGGTCGAAATCCTCAAAGAATTGTAAAACACAGCTCCCCGCCTTGCGGGGCGGGGAGCATAAACAAAATAGACTATGGCAACCAAGAAAGAAATGGACGATTTGAAACGTCGTTTTATAAGCGCAGAAACGGAAGAAGAACGTAACGAAATCGGCAAAGAGATTTCCGCAGCAATCGAACAAAACGCCGAGGAGGTCGCCGCGATCACCCTTTCGCAGATCAAGGAAACGAACGAGCGCGCACAGGACGAATTAGTGCGCAATCGCCTTAAATCTGTGCTTCCGGCAATTTCGTTGTCCTACATTGCCAAGACTTATTTCAATAAAAGCCGCAGTTGGCTGAATCAGCGTATTAACGGCAACACGGTTAACGGAATGCAGGCCAAATTCTCGCAGGAGGAGCTACGCACGCTCGATTATGCGTTGAAAGACCTTTCGGAAAAACTTGCAGAAATTCGCGTTTCATAGCCTTTGCTTTATTGACAATCTCGCAGAAGCGAAACGCGACGCCCCGGCCAAACGGTCGGGGCGTTTTCTGTACATATTTTCACGGGGAAAATTAACCCCTGCGTACATAATTTTTTACATATTTTCGGGCTATTTTGTAAACATCTGCCCGCGGCCTGTCAACAGCCAACGAGGCGAAACGCCGTAATGCTCGACGATAAACGTCAGCCACGCCGTCGGAATCTCCCGGCGGCTATCCGTGTTATCGCGCTTTTTGTAAAAATTGCGCTTGTCGATGCCACCCTCGCGGCAAAACGTCTGTATCTTCGTTTCGCCCATCGCAAGCAAGGCATCGAACGCCTCGAAAAATCTGTCCGCAACGGTTTGCATAGATCAATACATTTTGCAAGCAGCTATGATTTCATCCTTATACTTGTAAATATCGTCCAATGATTCAAGCAGGTGTTTCTGCCCCCATTTCTCCACGTTGCAAGTTTCGAGATACTTATTTGAACTATTGAAATACAGGCGACAGATCGGTTTTCGGTTATTGTCGTCAAGCAGGATTCCGAAATACGACATCGTATCACGGTACTGCACGCGGTTAATATCGTCGACCTCCGGATAAAGAATTGACCGAACGATATAAAATCCCTGCAATTCCTCTTCCGTAGTTACGATTCGGTTATCCTCTATTTTTTCTGCCTCATCCGAAGTTGCGGCCACATCCGCCCCCTGTTCGGTCTTATCGACCTTGTTTTCTACTACCGTATCGGCAGAGATCGCCGATTTAAGGCGTTCATTTATGTAATCGTTGGTGTATTGTACAAATGCCTGTTTCACAATCGCGCGGAATTGCCCCATTACAACGTCGTTGAAACGGCCGGGATAAATCGGCCGGGCAAAGTATTTGACGAACTCGTCGCTGGGATTGTTGATTTCCCGGTCAATGGCATTTCGAATTTCATTTGTAAACTTCAATTCACTGGCGGTGTTGAGAATCGTGTCTACATCGAAATAACTCTTGTGGAACTCACGCAATTTATCGACCTGCGATTCCCGGTATTTCTCCATATTGAATTCGAAGAACGGTTTTTCATCCATCTTGTTTTTCTCTACCAAGTCGGTATAAAAACGATAGATAATGCCGTTGGTCAGAATGCCGAAGCGGGCGTTGGATACATGGAAATAACGAAACAGTTGCCCGTTATGCGATGTAAGGTCTTCTTTCCAATGTTTGCACTCAATCAGAATAATCGGCTGGCCGTCTTTATGAATGGCATAGTCGATCTTTTCCCCTTTTTTAATCCCTAAATCGCAAGTGTATTCGGGGACAACTTCCGTCGGGTCAAATACATCGTATCCGAGGGTTTGAAGAAACGGCATAATGAACGCCGTTTTGGTCGCCTCTTCGGTTTGGGTATTCTCTTTAAGTTTGATAACCCGTTCACTCAACAGCTTGATTTGATCTTTGAAATCCATTTTGATATGTTTTTACTGGTTATTGGCAGATTGGAAACCCGATTCGAGGGGTACATCTTCAAACTTAACGGCAACCCCGGACGCTTGCCACACAGGGCGTTTGTTTGCATCCAGTTCCCGGTAGATTCTTACACCGATCAAGCCGTTCGCCCCTCGCGTTTTAGCTCTTTCGACAAGCATATCAAGTATTTTATTAGGGGTTATATCATCCGCTGCGCCGGGGCCGAACTCCTCTCCGTACTCCATCGCAATCGAGGCAATAGGGAGGTATTTATATGTAGGTTGAGCCTCTGACGGAAAAATCCAAAAACCGCTGTTGATGTAATCTGCATAGTCAACAGAATACCTTACCGTATAGGCTTGGTATGTGCAACACGTCAAACACCAAACGGCGCAAAGTGCGACAATTCTACCAATCCCAAGATGGAGTATCGGCCCTTTCAGAATCTTCGAGGGGGGGGGGGAATTTTATAATCCCTACGCGTCGTAAAACGCAAGCCCCGACAGAGGCGAAGCCCGAAGCAAGTTTTTTCATAAAATATAAGGGTTAAAGTGTTTATATTAACTATTTTAAGGACATGCACATCAATACGCGATACATTCCGTAAATATCGGCGAATCGCACGGCAAAAGGCTGATATTTCGGGTCGGGATTCAAAGAATAGCACTGTACGGAATCGTCATCGTCCCCCTTTCGCACCTCCTTTATAACACTACCGTTACAGGTATCGAGGACATAAACCCGTCCCCATTCGATGAACGCCTTTTCGTCGACTTTTTTAATAAGCACCTGCGCCCCGTTCGGATAGTCCGGGGCCATACTATCGCCCGTTACCGTCATAACGAAATCAACGTCACGAATCGGCGTGACAACGCGCTCACACTCGGCAACTTTAATTGACACAACAAAGTCGTTGAGTGTCCCACCTTGCGCTGCGAGAGGCAACAGCGGAGCAGTAAATACATTCGGCGTTTCGGCTTTGTTTGTCGCCGTCGAGGTCTTCACAGAGCCGCCGCGGGTCATAGGCCCAACGCCCGTCATCAACCATTCTGTATTAAGGTCAGGATAACGTGATGCAATGCGTTGTAGTTTATCCGGCTGAACAGATACGCGGATTGTGTTCACATAACCAATCGTCAGCCCTGCTTCGCGCTCAAAAGCACGCACAGAACGCTCTTTCGATTTAGCGAACTTGACAAGCCTTTCTTTTATAGTCATATATAAAAAAATTTCACAAAAATTTCACAAAATGCTTTACAAAGTTTGCATAATATGATGCTTTGCTTTATATTTGCATCATAATTCACAGGGATTACGCATGAATTACGCACAAATATAACAAAAATTGTTTAATGCAATACATTATTATCGCATAAAGCACAACGCACGATGAACACAACGAGCCTTAACAGCGCGACGGGCAGCGTGCTCGGACTTGCCGAACTTATCGGAATAAGCCACGGTAAAATGCGCACTCTTATCGGCCACCTATGCGCCGCAGGACTGATAACGAGCGAATCATCGAACAAAGGAACGGCATTTCGACTTACTGACCGCGGCGAACAGGTATTGAATTTCACATCGGCAGACGTCGACGATTTTTCGACCATTCTGTCGGTTATCCAACGGCCTTTCGGCATAGCTATTTTACATATTATTAAACAACTAACGCACAACGCACTATGAAAAACAACATCGAAAATGGGATTTACATCCCCGAGGAACAGCGCAACCTTATCCCCGTCGACGAATGGGTGAAGCGCGAAGATCCGACCACAGCGCAGACCGTTGTACTTGTAACCGATTTCGGAATGCTCGAAATCGCCAAAGAAGACCTACCGGGCGGATTCAATTTCGAGGGCGCACAGAAAGCTGCCGCCGAATACCGCAAGGGCTTCCGCTGCCCGACCCGGCATGAAGCAATTGAAATGTACGACGCCCGGTTCCGTGGCCTCGACGAAGCGTTCAAGAAGATCGGCGGCGAACCCGCAACGACTATCGGCTGGACGAGCGAAGCCGACCCCGACCCGGAGTACAATTCCTACTACGCGTTCATCTACAGCGGTGGCACGGGCAACGTGAGCAACAACGGCAAGTGTAACACGCTCGCCGTGCGTCCGGTTTCCGCTTTCAAGAAATAGTTTCACAGTTCAATCATTCCCGCGCCCTTTACGGGGCGCGGGGTTAACCCCAAAGACCAAACAGAAATGAAAAAAGGCACGATCATCAAACGCACCGACTACGTGGCGACGATGCTCGCTATTCCCGTCGGAGAAGAACACGAATTCACGCTGACGGGGCGCGACTACGCATCGTATATGAACGCCGTCAGCCGTTTCAACAAGAACGGCAAGGCGAAATTCGAAGCCCGCACCGCTTCCGCATCCACCATCGTAATTAAACGCCTTTCGTAATATGTCGCTCCCCGAATTATACGAATTACAGCATTGCCTCGTCCACGTCGCCGATGTCGTTGCTTGCGCAATCATCAAGCGCCAGCAACCCGCCGCCGACCTCGTAACGAAACGCGCGCTGTATCGGGAATTCGGTCGGGGCTGGGTCGATAAGCATATCGCCCCGCGTGGGAAGATCGAGGGCAAGCGATTCGGAACGGCCCCGAATTCACCGATCAAATACAGCCGCACGGAATTCGTCGCCCTGCTCGAAGCCGAACGTTTGCAACGCGCAGAAATCATTGGCAAATACGGACAGCAGGAGCAGCCAAAATAAGCCGTTTCGCAGCCTTTACCGTACCGGACGACCGAACACACGGCAACAGCACGAAAGTCGAAAAAACAGCAAATTCGATAAAAATAACATGCAAGCACTCAAATACACATCAAGGGAGGTAAACCGGAATTTCCGCATCAAGGTTTCGGGCCTCGGTATCCACGAACTCAAAGGCTTCACAGGGTTCGTCGGATTGGTGGGGAGTGAACTCGCAAACAACCTGCTTGACCGAGCATTCCGAAGCAGGGCGGACAAGGTAGAATGCAAACTGCGACGCGGCTTGAAAATAACCTTTTACTACAAGTAGACATGAAAACCAAAATTTTAGCTATCCCGTGGTGGCTGTCGTTGGTCGCGCTCGGCGGAGCGATGGATGCAGACCCGATTTCATGGGTCGCCGTCGCCGTAACATTCGCCGCGTTCGTAACACTTTCCGCAGCCATAATCAGAGAACAAAGGAAAACCGCATAATAACCAATCATCACAAAACGCACGATGCTATGAACATCAAGATCAAATCAATTACCCTGCGCAATTTCAAAGGACTGCGCGACGTATCGTTCGATTTCGACGGCCGTAACGCCACGATCATAGGCGACAACGGTACGGGAAAGACAACCATTTTCGACGCCTTGACGTGGGTACTGTTCGGCAAGGATTCGCACAACAGTACCGACATCGACATCAAGACAATAGACGCCACGGGCGAACCGATGCACCGCGCCGAGCATTTCGTCGAGGTGGCATTGGACGTGGACGGCTCCACACAGACGCTACGACGCACATATCGCGAGATATGGAGCAAACCGCGCGGATCGTCCGACCTGCGATTCGTCGGACACGAAAGTGCGTTTGCCGTCAATGGCGTGGAGGTCGGAACCAAGGCGGCATACGACAAAATCATTTCGGAATGGATAAACGACGACGTATTCCGAATGCTGACCGACCCGATGTATTTCAATACTCGCGTCGATTGGAAAGGCCGTCGCGCTGCCCTTTTAGCCCTCGTCGGGGATAACATCGACCGCACGGAAATACAGGCCCGATTTGCCGACCTGCTCGCGGAAATGAACGGTGAACCCCTCGCGGATTTCAAAGCACGGCTGGCGGCCGAAAAGCGCAAGAACAAAAAGGAACTCGACACGTTCGCCCCGAAGATCGAAGCATATCAAAACACGATGCCGCCGACGGAAGACTACACAGCGCTGGAACAGGAAATCGTGCAACGCGAATCTGTGGCCGCAAACGAGATCGCTGCCTACCAACGGCAAATCGACGCACTCGACACGCAGATCGCCGACGCATCGAAAATAGACGAGGAAACGCAGGCCGCCCACGACCGAAGACTGAAAAAGGTGCTCGACATCAAAAAGTCGTTGTCCGATCATATCGACGCTCGACTGACCGCGGCCCGTCGGTATAACTCCGACCGCGACGCGGCCATCATGGACGCACAGGCGAAAGCGGATTCAATTCTGCGCGAAATCGAGAAAACCGAAACGACGGCAAACTCGAAACGGGACACCCTCGAAGCCTGCGTAAAGAAGCAGGCGAATATCAAATCGGCACTCGATAGCATGCGTGCGAAATACGAGGCCGAGAAAAAGGCGGCATTTGAATACGTCGACGCGACCACCTGCTACGCTTGCGGCCAGCCGTTACCCGCCGCAACCATCGAAGAAGCCCGCCGCGCGGCCCGCGAGAGCTTCGAGAAGCACCAGCGCGAAATACTCGACAAGTTGATCGCCGACGCCAATCTCGAAAAGGATACTTACAGCAAGTTAACAAAGCTGGTTTCGACCACCGAACAGGAAATCGCAATGCTCGATCAACGCCTATCGCAACTGCGCGCGGAACATCACGCTGCGACGCTGGCTATCACAACCGCGAAAGACGTTCTCGCAATCGACCTCGAAACGGAGGAAGAACAGGCGAAATTATCCCCCGAATACCGAAAACTCACCGACGAGCTTACCCGCGCGCAAACCGCCCTCGAAGCCTCGGCGACCACGAAAATCACGGCCGCTACGCTCACGACACGCCGCCGGGATATATCCGCACAGATCGACATGGTGCGTCAGAACCTCGCAACCGCAACCGCCGACCTACGCCGCCGCCTTGCAAACAAGGAGCGCACGGCGGAAATTCAACGATTGATAGACGAAACCAAAGCCGCCGAAAAGAAGATCGCCGAACGCATTGCCGAACTCGAACGCCTCGAATTTGCGGCGGCGGCCTACACGAAAGCGGACATCGAAGCCGTCGAAGCGGCGATAAATTCGCGGTTCGACCTCGTGCGCTGGCGAATGTACGAACAGACCATCGAGGGCGCGGACGTCGAAACATGCGTCGCCACCATCGACGGCGTGCCGTTCAACTCGTTGAACAGCGCCGGGCAGGTACTCGCCGGGCTTGACATCATCCGTACGTTCTGCCGCTACTACGGCGCAACCGCGCCCGTCTTCATCGACAATGCCGAAAGCATATCGCAGACCGATTTTGCGCTTGATTCGCAGGTCATTCGCCTGCAAGTGGTCGAGGGTGCTGCGCTCGAACTTAAAACAGCGTAACGACATGGCGCAGATCGTCAGCAACGAAAAAGGATTCAAGGTTATCCACGTCGAAACGCTCGACATGTGGGCCATCGGAAGCCCCGCGAAATGCGACTACTGCACGGCGGATATGGCGACCCCCGACGGTGGCTATTACATCGCCGTACTGAATAAGATATACTGCCCGCAATGCTATAAACGCTGGCTTTCCGAGGCGTGCCGCCACCCGCAGGACGCCCCTATCGAAGACCGCAACTACAACACGTATCGTCAAATCTTTTATTTCAAATAACTATGGCACAGAATAACAATCAGAACGGAGCGCAGACCGCCCCAACGACGCAATCGAAAGCGATTGCCGCAATGAAAGATGAACTTGCGAACAGCGTCCTGCGACGCATCGAGGAGCTGCAAGCAAACGGCGGACTGGTCGTCCCGAAAGACTACGCCGTAACTAACCAAATGAACCTTGCATGGCTTCGTATCTCCGAAATGCTTTGGGAGGATTCCAACAAAGTACAACACCCGGTTTTGGAGGTCGTAACCAAAGCGTCGGTGGCAAATTCGCTGCTCGACATGGTGCTGCAAGGCATGGATATTCAGAAGAAGCAAGGGTATTTTATCCCGATCAAAAACAAGGCGTCGGGGCAGCTCGAACTGACGTTCTGGCGGTCGTATTTCGGCGATGAGAAACTGGCCCGCGCACAAGGCATGAAGAAAGTCCGTTCGGTCGTCGTCTACGAGGGTGACGAATTCGAATACATGTATACGGAGGACGGCGAAATCAAGATAACGAAACACGTTCCGAGCCTGTCGAGAATCGACAAAGACAAGATCGTCGCCGCCTACGCCGTAACGACTATGGCCGACGGCTCGCACTCGACGACGATCAAGACGATGACCGAAATCCGGCAGGCGTGGATGCAAGGCGCGACGCGGGGCAACTCGCCTGCGCACCGAAATTTCACCAGCGAAATGGCCGGGCGAACAGTCGAGCGTTCCGCCATGAAGCACATCATCAACTCGTCGTCTGACGCATGGCTGTTGAGCGAAGACGAGAAAGAACGCCGCGTAACGAACGAAACGGCGGCCGCGCCCGCCGGGGCAAATATCGAAGAAGCAAAATTCGAGGAGGTTGCTCCGGCCGCAATCACAGCACAATCGGCCGTACCCGCCGAAACGATGCCGCCGATCCCTACGCCGACGCCCGTTCCACGCGAGGAGGCAACCGAAGAGGCAGCCCCCGCTGCCATTGAAGACGACCCGTTCAACGTGTAACCCGATGAAGCTGCACGTTATATCCTCGTCGTCGGCTGGCAACTGCTACGTTTTGGAGAGCGAAGCGTCTGCGCTCGTTATCGAGTGCGGCGCATCGCCCGAAACGATGTTCGCCCGAACCGGTATCGACGCCCGAAAGTTCGTCGGTGCAGTAGTAACGCACGAGCACGGCGACCACGCGGCCCACATCGGTAAATACGCCGACCGGGCAATCGACGTCTACGCTTCGCGGGGAACGCTCGCGGCGTGCCATATCGACAAAGCGTACCGGGCGCACGCTTTGCGGCCGATGCAGTCCGTCACGGTCGGCGATTTCGTCGTCCGGGCGTTCGACGTGAAGCACGACGCGGCAGAGCCGTTCGGATATATCATCGAACACGAGGAATGCGGAAAAGTGCTATTTGCTACCGACACGCATTTTATCCGGTACAATTTCAAATCCCTGCGGCTGAATCATATTCTGATCGAGGCGAACTATTCACAAGAGGAGCTGGACGATAATATCGCCCGCGGGGCAATGAACCCGGCACAGGCAGCGCGCGTGCGAACGTCGCATCTATCAATCGACGCAGCGTGCGATATGGTCAAGGCGAACGAAACGGCGGAACTTTCGACAGTCGTTCTGTTGCACCTTTCGAACGCAAACAGTCTTGCCGATGCTTTTGCCGCGCAAATGCGCAAAACAGCCCGTTTTGCGCGTGTTTTCGTCGCGGACAAGGGTTTAATCGTCGAACTGAATAAAAGCGAAATTTAACGGGCCAAATCAGCATCAATGGCAAACGAAACAAATACTGGTTGGGTGCGGTTGTATCGCAGCACGCTCGGATGGGAGTGGTTCGACGACCCGCTCACGCTGCAACTGTGGGTCGTTTGTCTGCTCAAGGCGAATTACCTGCCTACGAGATGGCGAGGAGTGGAGATTGAACGCGGAGCTTTCGTTACCTCCGTCGATAGTTTGTGCGCAGAAACAGGACAGACGACACGACAGATTAGAACCCGTTTAGCTCGTTTGCAGGCGTCCGGCGAAATATCCGTCCGTGCGACAAACTACAAAAGCATTATAACAGTTTGTAAATTCGACACTTACCAGCCATTAGAAAATAAAAACGACAAACGACCGACAAACAGTTACGAGGGTTTGCGGAGGGTAGCGGGAAAGAAAGTCGCCAAAATCGACAAACCAAACGACAAACCGAAAACACATATAATTAACAGTAATACAGATGATTATAGCGACGACACCAAACAAAACGACAAACAGAACGACAATCAATCGACAAACGAGCGACAAACGCAACTGTTTTCAAGCGACAACAGTATAAGAATATATAAAGAATTTGAATCAGTAGTTGAAAATAAGGTATAAAAATGCGATGGCTACCTTTCCCATCGTATGAATTAGCAGTCCGCAAGTAGAGCGGCACTTTGAAGCTCTTTGAATATTTGTTTTTTCGTTCAGCCAACTGAATAGCGCTTCAATGGGTTCCCTGACAGATGAAACGGCTTGAGAATAAATGTCATCAGCGGCCTTGCTTCTCTGCTTCTCTTCTTCAGGAGCCCCTTTGATTGACTTGACGGGAGCGTAGAACTCATTGGCCTTATCGCGTCTTTCCTGCTCCCAGTAGTCATTGCTTCGGTATATCTTGTCAGCGAAGATCTTCTTGTTGAAAAGATCCGGCATGCATTCGCTCTGGAAGACCTTCAGGTCATTCTCGGAGGCAGGAGAGAGCGCTATCTGGCACGGATGAGGAAGATGCCCTTTCCTGCGATATCCTACCATGTGAAGCTTTAGTCCATGATAGTACAGGTTCTTGGTGGAACAGTATCCTTTGTCTGCGATATCTCTGGCGACCTTGCCTGTACGGTTTCTTCCGCAGCATGTGATTATCGGCATCGAGTCAACAATCACGGTATCATCCTGACAGTCAGAAGGCCTGAACATCCTTAATAACTGCGAGGACAGTTCCCTAACAGCACCGGCCATCCTGTTGAGACGGTAATTGAATGTCTGATAGGACACCAGGTTCGGGAACCAGTCGCGCAAGTACTCTTTAGCGAAGTTGTGAATATCCTTGATGAGGGTGTACTTCTGCTCATGACCGACAAAGAAATAAATCGTGAGGATTTCCTCGTCGGAGAACAACGGTTTCGAATTATTGCTGTATCTTTGGCAATGGTATTTGAGGCTTTGTTCGTACATATCGCAGATATACATATAGATTTTTATTAGTCTATACTCTTTGTCCTTGGGAATCATAACAAGCAAAAAATAGGGGTATTTTTTACTTTAAGTTACTGATTTCCAAGGATTTTACAAGTATTTCCATCCCTTAATTTTCAAATATTTACAACTAATTCCGAGGCTTAAATGACCTCGGTTAAACTTATAAATCACAGCAGTTCAACTGCTGATTGGAATAAAGAAGAATATAAAGAATTAAAAGAATCTCTCTCTTCGCGCGCACGCGCGGCAGAGGCAGAGAGAGAGACATTTTTTGAAATCTTTTTTTTCAAGAATTTCCAAAATCCCGATTACGAGGTCGAACGATTCTGCGCTAATTACGAGGCGTCGGGCTGGATTCGTAAAAACGGACAAGCCGCTACCGACCGCCCGGCGCTTGCGCGTACATGGACGCAGGAAGATAAAAACGCCGCGCCACGCTTCAATGCCGATTTCCTTGCGAAATACCGACGTTTCTACGGCCTCGCAAAGCAAATGAATCCGGCGCTTGCGCCGATATTCATTCACGATCTGGAATTGATATTTATCGACACCGAACGCAAGCGGCTGACATTCCGCTGCACGCGGCAGATGGCCGAAGCCGTCGAAGCCAATGTCCGGTTCTTTCGGGATAACTTTTTCGACAAACATTTCGCGGGCTGGACGCTACACTACCAAACCCCGCGAATCTAAAACCACAACGCACGATGAAAAACAAAAACGACAAGCGGGGCAAGTCCCCGGCAAATTTCTACGACAGAATCGCTGAAATGCTCGGTAAGGCGGCTATTCCGCAGACGATCACAGTCGAGGCCGAGGGAGTTTCGCCCGAAACATTCTCGGCAGCAGGAATCACGAAACGCGAACTGTATGCCACCGTCGCAATGGCAAGCCTTGCGCACGCCATCATAACAACCCCACCCGTCGGAGGCGGCAGGCTTCGTTCAGACTGGGCGCGGCGCGTGGCTGCACAGGCCGCAGAGCTGGCCTACCACCTCGACGAAGCGCTCGGCGAGATCGAACGAAACGGCGAACCCGCAAAAGATTCAAGACGATGAAAATTCTGTATTTGCCACTCAAAAAGGAGTGGTACGAAATGATCGAGCGGGGCGATAAGCGCGAAGAGTACCGCGAAAATACCCGTTACTGGAAAACGCGGCTTATCGACACGGTAATATACGACGAGGGGGACGAGGAGACCGAAAGCCCGGTATTTATATTCTTCAAAGACTACGACGCAGTTTGTTTTTCCTACGGCTACACCCGCCGCCGGATGCTATGGGAGTGCAAAGGCGTTGATTTTGGCCGAGGTCGCCCGGAATGGGGTGCACCCGATCACGAAACATTTATCATCAAACTTGGAAACCGCCTGAACGATGAGAGATTACAGTAAAGATTTCGCCGAATGGCGAAAATGGCGCGACGAAAAAGGGTTGCCGCCTATCTACGACAACCCGGCCGACGCGGGTATCGAAACGGATTTCCGGGTCGGGCAGCAGGTGTCGTTCACGAATGAATACGGCGTGCGGTTCGAACCGCACATAATAATGGGATTCTGCAAACCGGAGCTTTCGGGCCGGTGCGTCTACCTCGACTACGACTGCTACTGGTTCCCGACGGAACTCAAATCGTTAAAACCCTACCGGAAATGAAAGACATTCATCATACCTGCCGATGCACCGGGCAACAGTTTACGTTCAAAGAGTGGTGCGCGTGGCTTGATAACCACGAAAAAGCCGGACAGGATAGCGGTAAATTCGTGGCGTTATCGTACAACGGTTTCGATTTCAACATTCACGACGTATGTCTAACGCCTAACAGACCTGTCCGATTATTCAACCACCATTGTATCGTGGAGGTTAAAACGGCGCAGTCGCCGACAGGACGCTGGGATTACGGGCTGGACGTCAACTTGCACAATTCGGGCCATCACGTCGGGGCCGGATTCGTTGATGATGTGCAAAAGGGATACCCAACGGAGGCCGCCGCGATTCTTGCCGCCCTGCTCGATGCCCGCAAATCAGCCGAACGTGAACTGGCGAACTGTTCCGGTCGCTCCCAGTCGAATCTCGACAACGAGGACGACGAAGACGGATTCATCAAAGACAGCACGCTGGCCCGATACATTCGGAACATCATCAAGCAAATCGACGATCAGCGCCGTGCAACGGCGTTCAAACAACTAACCCTATTTTGATTATGACACGACACGTTGAATCGCACATGCAACGAATGTGCGTCGGTTGGTTCCGGCTCCAATACCCCGCCGTCGGCAAACTCCTGTTCGCCGTTCCGAACGGCGGCGCACGGAGCCGCACGGAAGCCGCGATAATGAAAGCGGAGGGCGTAACCGCAGGCGTTACCGACCTTATCCTGTTGCTCGGACGCGGGGGCTTCAACGCCCTATGTATCGAAATGAAAACTACCGACCGACATTCCGCCCTATCGGACGCACAAATCGAATGGCGTTCGCTCGCAATCACGAACGGAAGCAGACACGTCGTCTGCCGAACGTTAGAGGAATTCCAGTCGGAAATACGCTGGTACATGGCACGCCCGGCGAATAACGAACCACGGGACGAAATCACCTGTGCCCGCCCGATAGTTCCGCCGTCCGTCGAAGAGATCGAGCGAGCATTTGGGAAAATCAGACGACACAAAATCAATCATCAACCAACAAAAACCGAGAAACAATGACAACACACAACCCGAAATTCAGAGGGACGCCCGGCCCGTGGCGGGTTGACGGACACGAACACAAAAACGGCGTCGTAGAATATACCATCGTTTCGATTTCCGGCGACGCTGTCGGCTGCGCTCCCGTCGCAGAGGTACTGCGCAATAACCCGCGCCCGATGCCGGAACAACGCATCGAGGCCAACGCCCGACTATTGGCAGCCGCGCCCGACCTGCTCGCCGTGCTCGAATCCCTCGTCGGGATATTTGAACCGCACAAACTGACCCCATATTGGTCTATGCGCGAAACGGTAAATGCAGCGAAAAAGATCATCGGATACATCTACGGAGTGGACGAGCGAAACCGCACAACCAACGAATCGCCCTCAAACGACGCCGAATTCCTCGAATGGCTGTACGTCCGACTGGTCGGCACTCACGGCGAAAATCCCAATACAGACTATATGCAGAACCTTACATCAATAATCGAAAAATTACGGTAGCCATGAAAACAGCTGAAGACCTTAACAGGCTTATCCGCGACGAAATCGCGACTATCGAAGCGCTCCGAAGCGAAGACGAAAAAATATGGTCGGTTCGGGGGGGGGTAACAGAGGCCGATGCAAAACGCAGCAAGAAGATCCGCCGCATGATCGGCGACCACAACAACGAGATCGCCCACTTGCGCCGCCTTATCCGCTTTGTCGAGGCAACCCCGGAAGAGGGTGTGCGAATGATGCTCGACCAACTGCGCGGGCAGGTAGATCGAATCACCGCATCTGCCGACCGCTACAAATTGAAAGAGCAGAAAAAAGAGTATCTGACACGCGCAGGCGCGCAGTTCAAACACACGCAAATCGCCGAACTTGAATTCTTATTACAATGAATAACAAAGCTATTGCCCCGGAAACTACCGTACAGGAACGGTGTGCCATCTGCGGCCGACCGAGGATTTACAAATACGACGGTTATTGTCGTCCCATCTGCGAACGATGCGCCAACGGAGGTGGCAGGACATACGTTCGAAGCGGAGAGAAGATTGGCCGCAACGAACCGTGCCCATGCGGTAGTGGTTTGAAATACAAGAAATGTTGCGGCAAATGAATGCCGCCCTTAATAACTCAAAACCAAAATAAAGATGGACAAAAAACAAACGACCGCGACTTGCCCCAAATGTGGGGAAGAAATTGTGCAGTGCGAAAACTGCGAGAATACGGGCTGCCCCGATTGCGACGGATTTGTAGTTACCCGCGACGACGTGATTCTGTGCCCGGAATGTGCCGCCGCCTGCAAAGAGGATTGCGACAAGATGCGCGCCATCGGTTGCGGCAGTTGCGCCCTTTTCGCTGACGAAGACGACGAGGGGCAGGGTTGGTGCGAACTGCATCAGGAATCCGTGTGCTTCATTGATAAATGCAGCGACCGGATTTCGAAAGGCTGACCGTTGATAAAATCTTAATCGAAGCGTGTATTATTTACACGCTTTTTACATATCTTTGTGCTGGTAACCAATACAGAGTAAACGCATACCGGGCCTATGAAAATTCCGCAAACTATCGAAATGCAGGTCGGCGCGCTCAATACCAGCGAGCACAACCCGCGACAAATCACCGAAGACGATTTCGCCGAACTGGTCAAATCCCTGCTACTGCTGCCGAAAGGCTTGTATTACCGCCCCGTCGTCGTGGACGACCGGAATATCGCCCTTGCCGGAAATATGCGCTTGCGGGCGCTGAAATACATTCACGAACTCGGATTCGACGACCTCGCAGAAATCTTGCGGGCGTCGTATCGGTTCCGGCATTTCGACGAGGCGAAACAATCCGCGCTGCTGAACTACTGGCGCGAATGGCAGATGCACCCGACCGTGCCGACGCTTTACGCCTCGGAACTCGACGAAGACGAGCAGCAGCAGTTCATCATCAAAGACAACCTATCGTTCGGCACGTTCGATATTGACATGTTGGCGAACGAGTACGACATCGCGGCGATCATCGACGATGGTTTCGACATCGACCTACTCCCGAAATCGGCCATCGAGGCGTTGGCCGCGGCAAATGGCATCGACCCTAACGATATAACGGGGCGACGCTGTGGCGGCGACGGGGAAGCCGACGAGCACTACACGCACAAAATCACGTCGCCCGTCTACGAGCCGAAGAACGAAAAACCGGACTTATCGACGCTGACCGACAGCGGCCGAACCGACGAACTGCTGGCAAAGATCGAGGCGTCGAACGTATCGCCCGACGAAAAAGAGTTCCTGCGGCAGGCTGCCGCACGGCATACGGTGTTCGACTACGCCAAGATTGCCGACTACTACGCACACGCCTCGAAAGAAATGCAGGAGCTTATGGAAGATTCGGCGCTGGTCATTATCGACTTCGGCAAAGCCATCGAAAAGGGCTACATCCGATTGTCGGACGAAATACGAAACGAATACACACGGGAGTATGGCAATGAGGCATAACGGGTTCGTCGCGTTCATTCTGACGCACGGACGCCCCGACCGGGTGTTGACCTACGAGAAACTGCGCAAACACGGGTACACGGGGAAAATATACATCGTCTGCGACGACGAAGACAAGACGCTGCCGGAATATCGCAAACGTTTCGGCGACGTGCTCGTCTTTTCCAAATCGGAGATCGCAAAGACATTCGACGAGGGCGACAATTTCGGCGACCGCCGGGCAATCATCTACGCCCGCAACGCCTGTTTCGAGCTGGCCCAGCAGATCGGGGCGACACATTTCATCGAACTGGACGACGACTACACGTATTTCAAATTCCGGTTCGACGACCAGCTACGCTGGCACGGCGCAGACGTCCAAGACCTCGACGCGGTATTCGACATGCTGCTCGACTATTTCAATTCCGCCCCAATGCTGACCCTTGCAATCGGACAAGGCGGCGATTATATCGGCGGCGAAAAGGCGACGAGATTCAACGACGGAATACAGCCGATGCGCAAGGCCATGAATTCGTTTATCTGCTCCGTCGACCGACCGTTTCAATTCGTCGGCCGTATCAACGAAGACGTCAATACCTACGTCCTGCTGGGGTCGCGGGGGGGGGTATTTCTGTCCATCCTACAAATCGGCCTCGACCAACTCGAAACGCAGAGCAACAGCGGCGGCATGACGGAATTGTACTTGGACGCGGGCACGTATGTAAAGAGTTTCTACACGGTCATGTATTGCCCGTCATGCGTGGTTGTTTCGGCAATGGGAACCGCCCATCGGCGGCTGCATCATCACATCAAATGGCGGTACGCCGTGCCGAAGATACTGCGCGAATCGGTTAAAAAGTAACGACCAATGGCATCACACCCAAGCAACAACAAATCGGCGAAAGACCGCCGGAATGCCCGTCTGCCGCTCGTGTCGCATCTGCGCCTCGAACGGCGGATGCCGTTTCGTCAGATCGCCGCAGAGGTCGAACGGCAGTTAGGGTATTCGGTAACGCCGAAGACGATCAAGACCGATTGGGATTTGCTCGTCAGCGAATGGCGAGCCGAAGCCGCGAGCAACACACAGCAGGCGTGCGACGAGGCGCTGATGGAGTGCGACCGCGCCATCGCGGAACTGTGGCGGCTGTACGAAGCCAGCAAGCAGAAACGAGTTGTCAAGCGGGCAAAGGTTCGCACGACACTCGTCGATATAAACACGTTCGGAAATCCTGTCGTCGGCAAGCCTCTCGACGCCCCCGTTCCGCTCGAATCGGAAACGTCGAGTGTCACGGAGGAACCCGTCGGCGACGTGCGAATCCTCGCCGAAATCCGCAAATGGGAGGAACGCCGCGACAAACTGCTCGGCCTCGACAAGGTACAGGTCGACATCACATCGGGCGGAAAGGAATTCAAGGGGTTTTCGTCGGTGCTGCCCGTCGTGCCGGGCATCGACGAAATCGTCCGCCGTATCGACGAGGAGCGCGAACGGAAACTATCGGAAGAAGACGAATAACACATGTTTACCGACGGACTACAACAGCGCGAAGAACAGCAGCGCGTCAACTACAAACAGTTGCTTGCCTACCGCCACTTGGCCGACCCGCGAATCCGATACGTCGTCTATGGCGGCGCAGCAGGCGGCGGCAAATCGTGGTTGGGGTGCGACTGGCTTATGCGTTGCTGCTGGGCGTTCCCGAAAACGCGCTGGTTCGTCGGCCGAAACAACATCAAGGATAGCCGCGAATCCGTGCTGGTCACGTTCGGCAAGGTCGCCGATTCCTACGGATTCACAGACTACCGGATAACGGACGACGGCATCAAGTTTACGAACGGGTCGGAAATCGTACTGCTCGACTTGACATTCTATCCGCAGAAAGACCCGATGTTCGAGCGGCTGGGGTCGAAAGAGTTTACAGGTGGTTGGATAGAGGAGGCCGGAGAGGTTCATTATATGGCCTACGAGGTGCTGAAATCCCGAATCGGGCGGCATCTCAACGAGGAATACGGACTGGAAGCGAAGATGCTCATAACCTGCAATCCGAAAAAGAATTGGCTGTATAAGCATTTCTACAAACCGCATATCGACGGAACGTTACCGAAAGACTGCGCATTCGTTCAGGCGTTGGTCTACGACAACCCGTTTATCACGCCCGATTACATTCGAACGCTCGAATCAATCGGCGTCAAGTCGATTCGGCTACGTCTACTGCTCGGCAAATGGGAATACGAGAGCAACGCAAACCAACTCGCCGACTACGACGCCATCCTCGACTGCTTCACGAACGAGCGGCAGACGGGCGACGGCGTGCGGCGTATCAGTGCCGACCTTGCCATGAAAGGCCGTGACCGCTTCGTCGCGTTCAACTGGACGGGAATGGCCGCTAAACTCGCTATCGACAAACCATACAGCACGGGCAAGGAGATCGAAACCGACCTGCGCGACGAATCGAGGCGGCACGGCGTCCGGCGCTCCAACATCATCGCCGATTCTGACGGACTGGGGCAGTACCTCGATTCGTATTTGGAGGGCATCAAGACGTTCCACGGAGGAGCGCCCGCGCCAGATAACACGTATTTCAACCTCAAATCGCAATGCGCGTTCAAACTGGCGGAGGTTATCAATGCGGGGCTGCTCTGCATCGACTGCCCGGAAGAACTGCAATCGACCATTGCCGAAGAGCTGGAAGCCTGCCTTGTCGCCCGCGACGTCGACGCCGACACGAGCAAGAAACGGATCATCGACAAACGAGAGATGAAAGCCGTACTCGGTCGGTCGCCCGACTATTTCGACCCGCTGATGATGCGCATGTACTACGAAATCGTCCCGCAGCCGAAAGGTATGCGCGCCCGCGTCGGGCGGCTTTCGTGAAAAGCTGTTTTCGGGCTGTTTCTGCTGGTAAAATTTGAAAGACGAATAAACTACCGCCCCGGCGGCAAAAGTGGATTAAACAGGAAAACTGATGAAAATAACAATCAAGAAACGGACGACCCGGCAGGTGCTCGCTATCGAACGAGTGCTGACGCCCGAATCGCGTACAGCATTGCAAACCCTGCCGAAGCCAAACAAAGTATGCGGCGTGCGCACGCCTCTAAACCTCAACGATCTAACTATCGGCGACCTGTTCAGCTTGCAGGCAGACGGGGTGCACGCTCTTATAGAGCAAATCGCGTCCGTCATTCTGAAAGTACATCCCCGGCGCTGCTACAACGAACGGGCAGACAAAATGCTCGGTTTCGTCTTTTGGGTCGGGCGAGAATTGGAGCGCATCGCAGCGTTGTTCGCAAGCACAAGCAACCAGCCGACGCCCGAAGAGATCAAAGCCGGAATAAACGACCTTGATTTCGGGCCGTTCGGCATCATCGACTGGTACGCCCACCGACAGGGCTACCAAGACCAAGACGACGCCGCAAAGGTGGCATGGGTGCGCGTCTGCGAGTGTATGCGAATCGACAACGAGCGGATCGCCTTTGAACGGCGACTGCGCGAAATAATGGCCAACAAAAACAAATAGACCTATGGAAAAACCGACAGTCGAAAACAAAGTCAAGGAGATCGCCGAGGCGATGGGCCTTACCTATCTGTGCGAATCGTGGTTCCGCGCCAATCAAGCGTTCGACCGATTCCGGCGTCAAGGAGATCGCCGCGAGGTTACGCACCCCGACGGCCTCACGCTGCCCGCCTGCCTCTACGTGCAACCCGTGGCGGGTTTTCTGAATTTCACGTCGCAGGGCTTCGTGCGCGACGCTCCGTCCTGCCTTATCTCCTTTGCCGACGCTATGCCGCTCGACTACAAAGGAGCCGAGGCGCAGGAGATCGCCGAGCGGCTGAAAGGTCTTGCCGTGCGATTCATCGTCGCCGTAAACGAAAGCGGCTTTTTCGTTCCGGTCGCCGGGCAAATCAATTACCGCGTCGCGTTCGACAAGATGGACGCAAACCTATGTATCGTAACGCTGTCGCTGACACTCCAAGAACAGGCGGGCGTCTGCTTCGATTACGGCTTGTAGCTATGGACGTACAAAGAATAGAACTCGAAGCCGACCGAATCGTCGCCGAAGAACTCGACCGGGCACGGCAGAAAATTATCGAGCACCACGTCGCCGCGGGACAACGGACGACGGGCACAACCGCCGACAGCATCACAATAGCCGTAACGACCAATGGCGGCGTAACCACGGGAACGATGGACGCCCGCCCATATTTTGCAGCACTCGAAACCGGCACGCAACCGTGGCTGTCACAGCATTTTCGCCGACGCCGCGACGGGTCGGTCTATCCGTCCGCCCCGAAATGGTTTATCGACATCATCGCGGACTGGGCCGCAGCAAAGGGTGTAGATATTTCAGCGTGGGGAGCAGCGACCAAAATAATGACGGAGGGGTCGGCCCTATTCCGTAACGGCGGCCGCGAAGACATCTTCACGCCCGAAATAGCGGCCCTATCCGACCGCATCGCCGATAGGCTGGCGGGGCTTTTCGATGCACAGATCGTCGAATCAATTTTAAGACAATAGACCATGAGCAGAACATTTACACACAGCAGCACGGGAACAGTAGTCGAATATCCCAATGCAACGCATTTCGCATTCGTCCCGGCGATTTTCAAAATCACGAAAATTCCCACAACGTATGACAAATTAGAAATGGTCTTAACCGACCGCCAAGCGCAGCAATCGTACAGCGAAGAGCGCGAGCCGTTCAATGGGGCCGCATATTTCGATGTACGGCGGTATCTGCAACTGTTGTTCAATAACGTTGCGCAGGGAGTGATTGATTACAGCAAGGCGTTCGTCGATTCCCCGCTGAAAAAGAATATCTACGCTACGATATACTGGTATCGCAACGGCAGTCAATTCTATCTCGGCACGTTTGGGATAGACGCTATTTGGGGCACAATATCCGCCCGCGAATCATCCGGCGGCATCATGCGTCGCAAATGGTTCGTCCGCTATCCGTTTACGGTTGATGTCTTCGCCAAGAACGGAACATCGTTCGACGTGCTGATCGACGGTAAACAGTCCGACATCATGTTTTACAACCACAACGAGGACGCGGAAGGTGCGACCCCATACCACCGCTACCTGCTGAATCCGGCAAGAGTGATCGACCCCTCGACCGTCGCCCGTTCGGTGCATATCGCCGTACCGCATAGCCTCGTGCTGAAAAACGACGAGGAGGCTGTCGGCATGGTTGGCTATACACTCGACATAGACCGGAGCGCAAACGGTGTCTATCTGCGCTGGATAGACCAACAGGGGCGCTATTGTTACTACCTGTTCAAGGAGATCGGCAGCGCGTCGACCGTTTCGACATCCTCGACATGGGAGCGTGACGATATGAATGTCCCGACCGCTTACATAGACGGCGTGAATATCGAAACGTCAGTCCGGCAAAGCCTATCCCGGAAAAAGACCCGTTCGCTGGGAGCAAAGTTGGTCGATTCCGAAACGTATGATTTCCTGCTCACACTCGCGCAGTCGGTCGTCGTGGATGTTTTCGACGGATACGACGCCAACGACGCGCCGCTGTGGCACCGCGTCAATATCGTTGCTGGCAGCTACGAGAAGACGACGAAGCATTACCAAGATTTTATTTTCTCAATCGAGGAGCCTGCGCTGAGCGCACAAATGCTGTAACCATGACGGAGGAATTATATATCAACGGCGAGGCCGTCGACCTTAAACCGGATGCGGCGACGACCCTCAACTACAAGTCTAACCTGCTCGGCGACATATCGAAAATTACGTCGTCGAATTCGCAGACGATTCAATGCCCGAAGACAACACGCAACCGAAAGATATTCGACAATCCGGGGGCGCCCGCCTATGTATCCGATAAGCGATACAACCGATATTCGGCCCGCCTTGTTCGGAATGGAATCGAGGTCGTCCGCGTCGGATATGCCGTGCTGCTATCTTCGTCTGAAACCTACGAAATCGCGCTTTATTGGGGCGTGATGGCAAACTTTCAAACGTGGGTCGACAAAGCGGCCAAGTTGAACGAGTTGACCGGAACCGAAGCGCTGACGTGGAATGCAAATACCACAGCGACGACCCTGTCGCAAATGAAATCCACCGGATACGGATTTGCGAAATACGACTGCGGCGTGTCGAATGCCAGTCTTGCCAATTTCCACCCCAGCGCTACCACGTGGTGGATTCTCGACAAGATAACCAAGCAGGCCGGATTCACGTTCGAAATGCCGAGCAAGTACGCCAGCGCATTGCGAGCGATAGCGATTCCATGCTTGAGTCGAAACGCATCAGACGCAAGCAATGAGGCGGAGGCCACGGTATCTATATATCCATTCATAACGTACAGCAACGGCTTTTGGGGATATTCTATCGCGGGCAATAACGGGACAGATAGACACGGTGTTTTCGACCCGGATGATAATACCAAAATCCGTAAGGTCGACAACGCAACAAAGGTGATTATATCCATTGTAAACCGATCGGGGGCACAGTTGGGAATGGTTCTATATTCCAATAGCTCCAACGGATTCCCCAGCCGCGTATATATCCGAGCGACACGATACAGCGACCGCGACGAAACAACGACGCAAATAGCCGTCAGTATCGGGTCATCGTCGGTATCGTCGTCAACAGGAACGTATGCGTATCAAAAAACGTATTATTTCGCCGACATTGAAGAGGAAATCACGTGGGGAGAATATGACTACCTGCGCCTGTTTCCACATAACGGGACATCGGTAATTTCCGGTTCGAGATTGGGAAATACCAAACTTACGATTACGGAAGACTTCGAAAATATCATCTATCCGAGTTTATTTCCGATACCTCAAAACCTGCCCGAAATCTCGCAAATCGACTTCATCAAGGCGATCTGCGGAATGTTCGGCATCTTTGCCGTACCCGACCCCACAAACGTCAATAATCTGAAATTCGTATCGCTCGACACCTTACAGGAGAACAAAGCGCAGGCGTGCGATTGGTCGGATAAATTCGTCCGAAGCAATGACGACGAGCCGAAGACCACGGAATACAAAATCAACGACTACTGCCGCAACAACTATTTCAAGTACAAAGAAGACGATACGGTTTTCACGAATGCCGACGGCAATCTGAAAATCGACAGCGAGATTTTAGACGCCGAAAAGACCGTTATAACATTGCCTTTCGCTCCATCGGACGGCTCGACGATACGGCACTACGAACTGAACGATGACGGAACAGCCGTCGACACCGTACAAGTCAAAGACCGGATTATGCGCCTTATCAGCGACGGTTCCGGGCTGGCTATGCTTGCATTCGACGACCTCGATTTCACGACCTTGCTATCGAAATACTATTCCACCCTATCACGTCTGCTCAACAGCGCAATAACCATTACGGAGCAGATCATGTTGGACGAATACGATTTGAAATCGCTGGACTATTCAATCCCGTTCTACCTGCGCCAATATGGGAAATTCTACGGCATCGTCAGCATCCAGTCGACAGCGAATAAAGCCTGCGAGGTCAAGGCCGTGCAGTTGCCGGAAACGGTTGTCCAAGAACCGGAACGCCCATCGCAGGCGGTATCTATCGGCTGGCAATGGGAAGACGTCGCTATTTACATAACAGCCAGCGCTGCGCCTGCGTCAGACCTCGATGTCGTGATAACCCCCTACACGTACGACGGTGTTGCCCTCGTACAGCAAACGATCATCTTTCCTGCCGGGCAAATGAAAGTGATCGGCCCGACGATTACGCGAATAGTCGGCGGAATCGAAATAAACTCCATCACCCCGGAATATGACGACACGTATAGCTACATCATCGCAGAACAAACCACGAAAAACGCATAACAAATGGCAGAAAACACAACAACCCGCGTCGTCGAGGTGCAAGTCGACAACGCGGAAGCTATCAAGTTGATAGCCGACTACAACGCCAAGATCGAGGAATCGACGGCAAAGGAAAAGGCCCTGCGCGAGGCGATCAAGAAAAAGGGAGAAGCCACCGCCGCCGACCGCGAGGAACTGGCGAAGCTACGCGCCGAACAGACCGCCTACAAGCGCGAGTTGCGCGAGGTTGAAAAGGAGGTGCAGAACAACATCAAGGCGGCCCGCGAGGAAGAGGGGTCGAACCGAAAACTGCGCGCCGAACTGTCGAACCTCACAAAACAGTACGATTCAATGAGTGCAGCCATGCAGAAAAGCGCAGAGGGCGAGGCACTCAAAAAACAGATCAACGAAATAACCGATGCGCTGCTCGAATCGGAAGAGGGTACGCAAAGGTTTTACCGGAACGTGGGTAACTATCCCGACATCAAGCCGCTCGAAACGCAATTAGGTGTAATTCGTCAGCAACTCGCGCAGATGAAATACGAGGGCAAAGAAACGACGCAAGAGTATCAAGACCTGCTGGGCGTCGCCGCAAATATGAAAGACGCCCTTGCTGACGTCGAGGCTGGCATCAATGCCGGGGCATCCGACACGGCGCAACTCGACGTGCTCATCAAGGGGACGCAAAATCTTTTGCAGCTATGGGCACAATGGTCGATACTTTCAAAGCAGTTAGGGGTCGAAAATAAAGACCTCGACAAAGCTATCGGCATTATAACGCAGACGCTCGGCGCACTCGTGGCCATCCAATCCGTGCAGAACATGTTGCAGAAACAGTCTATCGTCATGCAAAAAGCACAAGCGGTTGCAACATGGGCACAGACGAAAGCGGAAACCGCCCGGACGTCGGCGATGGCCGCCGGGACGGTTGCCACAAACGCCGGAACCGCCGCAGTATGGAAATTCACGGCGGCGCTTTTTGCAAACCCAATCGGGGTTATCGTCGCGGCAATTATCGCGGCAATCGCGGCCGTTTATGCCCTCGTCAAGGCGTTTAGTTGGTTCAATTCGTCGACCGAAAAAGCGAAAGAGAATCTGAAAAAACAAGGCGAAGAACTCGACAAGCTCAATAAGAAATACGACGAGCACATCGAGAAGATGAAAGCCCTCTGTCCCGTCCTGAAAAAGGTTTACAGTGATTGATAATTAAAGATAAACATTT
>NZ_QTXM01000018.1:0-63998 GCF_003461645.1 Alistipes sp. AF14-19 | reverse complement strand
CACAACCTTTCATTTGTCATTTTACTAACTTTTTAATTCAACCAACGGGTATATCAAATATTTGTGAGCCGCAATAGAATAGCGCAAATTTTCAGTCGACGATATTTCAACATTCCGGCCTCCCGGTCCGGAAGCCTGCGGCACGTTCCTTGCGCGGGGCCGGGGTATGCTTTCGGTGCGTGAAAAATACTGGCGTTATTCGCTTTTCGTGCTTATCGCGGGGCTGGGTCTCACGATCTTCGCCGAGCTGACGCCGTTTCTGGGCGGCTTGCTGGGGGCCGTGACGATCTACGTGCTGCTGCGGCGTCAGATGTGGTTCTTGAGCGAACGGCGGCGGTGGCGGCGGAGCCTTGCGGCGTCGCTGCTGCTCGGCGAGGCGATCTTCTTCTTCCTCGTTCCGATCAGCCTGATCGTCTGGATGGTCGTCGACAAAATCCAGGGCGTGGCCCTTGATCCGCAGTCGGTCATCACGCCCGTCCGGCACGTCGCCGGACTCATCCAGCAGAAAACCGGCTACGACCTCTGGTCCGAGAGCAACCTGCAATCGGTGCTGGGCTACCTTCCCAGGGCGGGGCAGTGGCTCGTGGGCGGCATCGTGAATTTCGCCGTCAACCTCGTCGTGCTGCTCTTCGTGCTCTATTTCATGCTGATCGGGGGCCTGCGCATGGAGACCTACTGCCGCGAAATCCTGCCGTTCGACCGCTGCGCGGCGCGCAGCGTGATGCGCGAAATCCACATGATCGTGCGCTCGAACGCCATCGTCATTCCGCTGCTGGCCGTCTCGCAGGGCGTGGTGGCCTATGTCGGTTACCTGGCCTTCGGCGTTCCCGAGCCGCTTTTCTGGGGCGTGCTGACCTGCTTCGCCACGATTCTGCCCATCGTCGGCACGGCCCTCGTGTGGCTGCCGCTGGCGGCCTACATGAGCCTCGACGGCAACTGGGGGCAGGGCGTCGGGCTGGTGATGTACGGCACGCTGGTCGTCACGCAGGTGGACAACCTCGTGCGGATGGTCATGCAGAAGAAGATGGCCGACGTGCACCCGCTCATCACCATTTTCGGGGTCTTCATCGGTCTGTCGCTCTTCGGCTTTATGGGCGTCATCTTCGGGCCGCTGATGCTGGCGATGTTTGTCTTCTGCGTCAATGTCTTCAAACGCAGATACCTCGACGGGCTTCCCGACCGGGAACTGTTCCAGCCCGGCGGCAGATCGGGCGGATGATCGTTCTGTTTCCCGTCTTTTTTACGGAAAGAAAGCGGCCGGGGCGTTTTTCCTGAAAATTCCCCGGAAAAAAGTTGCATATTCGTGAGGGTTTATTACCTTTGTTATTCGAATAACAATGGATTCGTGCCAAAGAACCCTTAAATGATATTATAAAATGGCGAGAAATCTCAAAATCAGAGACCTTACGTTGCGTGACGGCCAGCAGTCGTCCTTCGCGACGCGTATGAACCAGGAGCAGATCGACCGCTGCCTGCCGTTCTACAAAGATGCCAATTTCTATGCGATGGAGGTGTGGGGCGGCGCCGTCCCCGACTCGGTGATGCGTTATCTCGACGAGAATCCGTGGACGCGCCTCGAAACCATCCACAAGGCAGTGGGCGATGTCTCGAAACTCACGGCCCTTTCGCGCGGCCGCAACCTGTTCGGCTACTCGCCCTATACGGACGAAATCATCGACGGCTTCTGCCGCAACTCGATCCGGAGCGGTTTGGGCATCATGCGGATCTTCGACGCCCTGAACGACGTCGACAACGTAAAATCGACCGTCAAATACGTCAAGCAGTACGGCGGCATCGCCGACTGTGCGGTTTGCTACACCGTGGACCCGAAATACCCCGAACCGGGTTTCTGGGCCAGGCTGACGGGCAAATCGGCCCCCAAACCGGTCTTCACCGACGCCTATTTCCTCGACAAGGCCCGCCAGATGGCCGCACTGGGCGCCGACATGATCACCATCAAGGACATGTCGGGTCTGATTCCGCCGCGCCGCGTCGCCACGCTGGTGCGCCTGCTGAAGAAGAACCTTTCGGTTCCCGTCGATTTCCATACCCACTGCACGCCGGGCTACGGACTGGCTTCGGTGCTTTCGGCCATCATCGCCGGGGTCGACGTCGTGGACACCAACTGCTGGTACTTCGCCGAAGGCACGGGCGCCCCGGCCATCGAGCTGATCCATGTTTTCTGCAAGAAGCTGGGCATCGAAACGGGCGTGAACATGGAGGCCGTGGCCAAGATCAACACCCAGCTGCGGGACATCCGCAAGGAGCTGAACCAGTCGGTCTTCGGCGTCGAGAAACCCGAGCCGAAGGCGTTCAACCCGGTGACCGACACGCTTCCCGCCGAGATCGACGCCCTGTTCGACCGGGCGATCGCCGCGGCGCAGCACGACGACGAGAACGCCACGATCGACGCCTGCCGCAAGATCGAGGCCTATTTCGGCTTCCCGGCTCCGAACGAACTGGTGCAGAAGGCCGAGATTCCCGGCGGCATGTATTCGAACATGGTGGCCCAGCTCAAGCAGCTCAAGGCCGAGGAGATCCTGCCCCGCGCCATGGAGCTGATCCCTTCGGTGCGCCTGGCCGCGGGTCTGCCGCCGCTGGTGACCCCCACCTCGCAGATCGTGGGTGCGCAGGCCGTCAACTGCGCCCTCGACGAGAAGGCCGGACGTCCGATGTACACCAACAAGTCGTCGCAGTTCGTGGGCCTCGTGAAGGGCGAGTACGGCAAGACGCCGGTGAAGATCGACCCCGAGTTCCGGTTCAAGATCTGCGGCGTGCGCGAGGAGACTCCCTACGACACCTCGAAATACCAGATGCAGCCCAATCCCGAGCTTCCCGAAGCCGGAGGCGTGAAGCTCGCCGCCGATGAAAAGGAGGTGCTGCTGCTGGAGTTGTTCCCGCTGGTCGCCAAGACGTTCCTGACCAATATGAAGGTGAAGGCCTACGAGGCTTCGAAGCCGGCCGAACCTGCCGCCAAGGCCGGGGAGACGCCCGCCGGAGAGACGCAGGCCGTGATCACGGGCAACGTCGTGACGGCTCCGCTGCCGGGCCGCATCATCGAACTCAAAGTGAAGGTCGGCGACGCGGTGAAGGCCGGACAGGAGGTCGCCGTTCTCGAAGCGATGAAGATGGAGAACGCCATCACGAGCGATTTCGCCGGTACGGTCAAGCAGATTCTGGTCCGTCAGGGGCAGACCGTGGCTACCGACGCCGTTCTGATGGAGATCGAATAACACGATCCATTCTTTCCGGACGCCATTCCGTCCGCAGCGCCCGAATGCGTTGCGGACGGAACTTTTTTTCGGAGGCTTCGGTCGTGATCCCGGACGCTTCCGCGACGATGCTGCCTGCCGCATTGCAGTACGCTGTCCCGAGCGCATCGGCCGCCGCGCCCGGGCGCGGGCCGGGGCTTGCCGGGGATGTGGAGGACGCCTTGCGGACCTTGCTTCCGATGCTGCGCGAACGTTCCGACCGGACGTTCCTCCGACCGCCGGCTGAAAATCTGCGGCGTCTTGTGCGACGACATGACCGTCGCGCCCGTGGCCACGGCCACGAGCAATCTGAAACACCTCTGCGAACTGGTCTGACCGGTGCGGCGAGGCTACTCTTCCGGCGTGGGGGCTTCGTCCGTCCGGTCGGTGTAGAGAATTCCGTCGAGATGGTCTGTTTCGTGCTGGAAGATTACGGCCGTGAATCCGTCGATCGTCTCCGTTTTTTCGGCGAACCGCTCGTCGCGGTAGCGCAATACGATCCGCTGCGCCCGCACCACCGTGCCCGCTAATCCCGGAATCGAGAGACATCCTTCCCGTCCCGGGGCGGTTTCGGCCGACGATTCGACGATCTCCGGGTTCAGGTAGAATTCGAACGGCTCTCCGGGCTTGTCGAAACGCTGCACGGCGATCATCCGCCGGAGAATCCCCACCTGCGGGGCGGCGATGCCTACGCCCGAGTTCTGCGGGTCCTGCACCGTCGCGAGCATCCTGCGGCGCAGGACGGCGTAGTCGTCCGTCCGCAGCATCCGCCCGGTCACCGGAGCGGCCTTTTGACGCAGGACGAGCGAGTCGGCCGGGTTTCCGACGGTCAGTATGCGCATGATTTCTCCCTTCCCGGCGTGAATGGTCTCCTCCTCTGCGGCGCTGAACCCTCCGGAGCATCCGGCGAACGCCAGCGTTGCGGCCGCGCAGGCCGCCAGTATCGTTTTCTTTTCCATGATAGCCGCTGTTTCTGTGAATAGGCTTTTTTTTCGGTAATTCGCCCGGTTTTTCCGGATAACGAAAAAACGGAGATCGTTTAGACCTCCGTTTCCTTCCGTAGCGGGTCCGAGACTTGAACTCGGGACCTCATGATTATGAATCATGCGCTCTAACCAGCTGAGCTAACCCGCCATTGCTGAAAGCGAGTGCAAAGGTAATAGAAATTTTCAATCGTGCAAAATCTTTCGGCAAAAAAACGCCGTAAAATTTATGATTCCGGGTTGTGGCATTGATTTTGAGCGCGCTACGGAAAACCCGCAATCTATGTCTCTTACCCAATCGGCGCGTGCCGGAATCCGTGATGCGCTCGGTGTTGTCAAACTCATTGCCGGACTGGTGCTCCTCGTGGCCCTCTCGTGGGAGATCATTGCCGGCGACCATGTCCACGTGTCCCGCACCTATCTTGCGATCCAGTTCGTCGTCTGCCTCGTTTTCCTGTGCGATTTCTTCGTCCGCTGGGCCGCTGCCGAACGTCCGGGCCGTTTTTTCTGGCGCAACCTGCCGTTCCTGCTGCTTTCCGTACCCTACCTGAACATCCTGGCGTGGAGCGGCGTCGACATGACCCACGACTGGGGCGTGCTCGTCGGGCTTATCCCGCTGCTCCGGGCCTTCCTGGCCATGGTGATCATCGTGCGGTGGCTGGTCTCCGAAAACAGGATGCGGAGGCTCTTTTTCGCCTATATCTTCACCGTCGTCATCTTTACCTATATCTCCGGGCTGGTGTTCTACGACTACGAGGTGCTCGTCAATCCCAAGCTCCACGGCTTCGGCAATGCGCTCTGGTGGGCGTGGATGAACGTCACGACCGTCGGTGCGGAGATTTTCCCCGTCACGGCCGTCGGCAAGGTCTTCTGCGTGCTGCTTCCGTCATTGGGCATGATGTTCTTTCCGATCTTCACGACCTATGTCCTGCAGGAGTACACCCATAAGAAGGGGGAGTAGCCTTCTGTAAACCTCCCGGCCGTTGTTACGGCCGGGAGGTTAAAATTGCCGGAACAGCGTTATTTTACGCTTTTCGGCACACGCGGCTCCGTCAGGACCGGGCGGCGATCCCGTTCAACCCGATCAGCTGCACACGCTGTTCCAGGTCGCCGACGTCGGGCCGCGAGTGCCGCTGGGTGAACGAGCGGTAGTTGTAGACGGTGCGGATCGAACAGTGCAGCAGCGCGGCGATGGTCGCCGTGTCGGTGATGCCCAGGCGGATCAGCGCGTAGATGCGCAGCACGGTGGTCAGCTCGCCGTCGTGACGCCCCTCGGTGCGGGCCTCGTCGGCAAGCAGGCCGTTCATCTCGTCGATGAACGAGGGAAAAAGCCCGAGGAAGGTCTTGTCGAAAAGCGCATAGAACTCCTTCAGCTCGTCGTTGCGGACGTTGCTGCGGGCGTATTCGCGGCGGAGTTCGGCGATCCGGTCGTCGCGCAGCATCTTGTTGACATACTGATACGTACCCGAGAGTTTGTTGATATATTCCGAAATCGTCTGGAGAAAGCCCCCGATATAGACCTCCTTGATCCGGTTGGCATCGGCGATCCGGAGGTTCTGCGCGCTCAGGCGGTCGTTCGTCTCGCGCAGGCTCCGGGCCAGACCGTTGAGTTTGTCGTTCGACTCGCGGAGGGTTTGCTGCACGGCGCAGAGCTTCCGGTTGCGGGACAGCACGTAAAGCCCCGCGGCGACGGCCGAGACGAAAAAGAGCAGGATGACGACGATCAGCACGATGTACATCGTGTGCAGGCGGGCGTTGCGCTCGCTGTAAGCCGTCTCGATCTGCGGCAGGATGGCCATGTCGCGCCACGAGCGGCTCGGGGAGTTGAAGAAACGCGTGTCGCGGATCGCCACGCGGATATAATCCATCGCCCGATCGACGTCGCCCCGGTTGAAAAGCTCCTCGGAGACGGCGCACAGCGACCCGTGGTCACGCACGGCGGACTGGATGTCGGCCATGGCCGAACGTATGAACCAGGCGAGTTCCTCGTCGGGACGCCCCGCCTTCCCCTCGAGCTGCGCCTTGTGGTTGGCGGCCTTGGCGTAGGAGTGGGAATCGGAAGGGACCGAGACCAGCAGGCTGTCGCAGAGGGTCGAAGCCTCGGACCAGTCCTTGCGGACGATGGCATCCATATACCCGTAGTACAGGCTCGTGAAGGTGTCCTCGCTGATTTCCGCCGCGCTGACCGCATAATAGTGCTCGCGCCGGCGGAAAAGGTCGCGGCGTTCGCCCGGCTCGGTCAGGGCGTAGAGTTCGCGGTTCATGCGATGCCGGGCGACATAATAGGATTGCAGCGCCCGGCGGCTGACGTGCACCGTGTCGCGGATACCGCTCAAGATCTCCTCGGCCTCGTAGAAACGTCCGCCCAGGCTGTAACAGAGCGCAATCCCGGAGCGGGCACGCATGATCAGGTCGTTGTCGCCGGTCTTCTCGGCCAGCGCAAGAGTTCGCCGGAGGTAGAGAAGCGCGAAGTCGCTCTGGTAGGAGTTGTAATTTTCGGCGAGCCGCTCGGTCAGGTCGAAACGCTCGCGCAGCGAAAGCCCGTCGCGGGCCAGGGCGCGCTTGAGCGAATCAATGCGGGATTCGCGCCGCGCCGTGTACTCGCCGCTGCGGGCGATCACCCGATCGAGACTGCGGAACAGCTCCTGCAGGTCGGTCTTTTCACCCGGGGAAGCCGGAGCCGCGGACAGCGCGGAGAACAACGCTGCGGCAAGAAGGAGGATTTTCATTTCAGGTTTCGGTTTAATGCAAACATAGCGTTTTAATAACACAAAAGCAAATCAGAAGAAAGGGCATGTGTATTACAAATGTATTAAAAAGTAAAATATCAAAGTTTCAGCATTTACATAACGCACGGGGGTGTAAAAATCGAACATGCTGACAATAAACAAGATAAGATTTACATTCATTTACATTTTCGGGCAAGGCCCTTTCCGCATATTTATTAAGGGCTATCTTTGTAATGAAAATATTTTCAATATTCACCCGAAATTTAGCTAAAATTTTCCAAACTTTTTCAGACCAATTAACCTAAATGCTATGAGAACAACTCTATCTCTGAAAATCCCGAAGAGGAGCGTCACCCCGCTGATCGCGGTACTGCTGCTGACCGGCACGGTATCTCTGGGCACAGCCTGCGACGACGACAAGGACTACTCCCGCAGGGAACACATCGAGTGGTCGAACTCGCCCGAGTTCGAAGAAGCGCTGACGGGAACCCTGCACATCCCCGTCAGAGCGTCGAAAGAGCAGGACGCCACTCCGTTCAAAAGGTCCATCTATATCAGAAGCAATGTGGCTTATCAGGTCGGATTCGAAGGCGAAAAGGAAGAGTCCGGAGAACTGCCGGCCGAGGAGTGGCTCAACGTCGACGAAATCAAACGCGGCGTCAGGCCCGGAATCGACGAACTGGTCCTGCTGATCACCCCGCACACGGAGTCCTACGTAGAACGGAAAGGGTGCATCTCGCTGCACACCGACGTCGAATTTCTCAATGAATTCATCGCTGTGGTGCAGGGATTCCCGAAATACACCAAAGATTACGAGGGCAACTTCGACTGGCTGAAGTACGGTTCGGCGGAACCTCTGGAGACCCGGGGCGAAACGCCGATCGACAGCTGGACCGCCGACCAGAAGAAAATGGGGCTGGAATCGACGCCCGCACAGGAGGGAGGCACGGCCTACTGCTACGGCAAAAACGGCTACGTCAAGCTCGGCGACGACGCCGGACACGGAGCCAACCTGCTGACCCCGTACGATCCGGGCATCCGGAACGACACGGCCGCCATGGTCCGTTTCAACGCCATCGCCTATGCGGCGGCCGACGGCACGAAAGACAACGACGAACTGACTGTGCGGATCACGGGAGGCGGGCAGTTCGCCGACGGAACCACCGAGAAAACCGTCCGTGTGGGACACCTCGATCCCACGGCTGCGGAGCTTCCGACGGCCATGTGGAAAAACTCCCAGCAGGAGTTCATCATCTTCTCCCACCCCAAAAATCCCTTTACGAGCAACACGCGCATGGAACTGATGGCCGGCAAATACGAGATGGAGAGCGGCAACACACGCATCTTCATCGACAACCTCTACGTGCTGCGCCTGAAATGGTACGATTTCGAAGACCTGTTCGGCAAACTCCCCTGGGAACAGAATGCCCCGCGACACTAAAAACCCAAACTACGACATACGATGAAAAAATTCTACACCAAGCGCTTCAGCCTGATCTGCGCCTTCGCCGCCTCGGCCCTATTGCTCGGGGGGGGGTGCAGCGAGGATGAAACGGAGCCGGCTATCGGCTCGAAAGGCGTCAGCAGCGAAGTCTTCGTCTCCAGCGACGCAGGCTCCCGCACCATCAAGGTAGAGACCTCCGGACCGTGGCAGGCGCGGCTCACGCCCGAGACCAGACTCTGGGTCTCGGTCGACGGCGCCGACAGCGGCGAAACGGGCGGCTCGCTCAACCTCAATTACCGGACCAACAACTCGCTTCCCCGCAAGGGAACCATCCTCGTCTCATCGGCCCGCCAGCAGGTCGTCGACACGATTTACCTGATGCAGTACGGCACGACGCCGCTCCTGGAGTTCAAGTACATCGGAAAACAATATTCGTCCGTTAGCACGATCGACTCTGTCGCAATAGACACCAACATCCCGTTGTCCAAGAAAATCTACTGGACGGTCGTTTACGACGAGAATTCCGCTGCCGAACCGTGGGCCGACAGCGTCAGCTACGCCCAGGATTTCAAATATTTCCGGTTCCGGATCGCCGACAACAAGAAATTCGAGCCTCGCACGGCGCGGTTCCGGCTCCGATTTCAGGACGACTGGGGCGAAGATCACACAACCTATTTCACAGCCTATCAGGGTATCCCGGGCGGTACGGCGGAGACCCGCGAGATGACCTTCGAGGAGCTGCGCGGGCTGATCGCGGAGGCGGAAGGCGAGATCACCCTCGATCAGGACATCGCCGTAAGCGGCACGGTCATCAGCGACTGGGCCTCGCCCAACATGGCCGGAAGCCCCATGCCCAAGGCCGCGGAGAAACCCGACCTGGGCATCAACGACTGCACGGCCTACATGCAGAACGCCGACGCCTCGCTGGGTCTCGCCCTCGTCACGACCGACGCCCAGCAGAACAACCTGCAACGATATGACAAACTCAAACTCTGGTGCAAGGGCCTCACGCTGACCAAGCGGAGCAACCCCGAGCGCTACACGCTCAGCGGCGTGACGCAGGACCACATCGTCACCAAAGAGGCCGGGACGGCCGAAGAACTGCCCGCGAAGCGACGCTTCATCGACCAGCTGACCGACGCCGACATCTACACCCAGGTGACGCTCAAACGCTGCCAGATGGCCGTGCGCACCGGACGTTTCATCCCCGTGCACATCAACTACACCAACAGTTTCAACAACTACTACCCCGCGGCCGTACTCGACCGTCACGGCGACATGATCTACCTGATGACCAACCACGGCTGCGACTGGCGTTTCAAGGAGATGCCCGACGGCGAGGGAACGATCACAGGCATCATCGTACACGAGCCTTACACCTTCTTCGAGCGGGGCGGCGACATCGGCCGTTACCAGATCCGCAACGTGACACGCGAGGACATCGCGCTGGACGAGTCGGCCGACAACGTCTTCTCGGCCGTGGCCGTGGAGTGGAGTCCCGACGGCAGCAAGGACCCCCGCGCCTACGCATTCCCGCAATATCCGCATCCGGCAACCGACAGCGGTCAGGCGCATTGCGTGGCTGCAACGACGGGTTCGGGACTCTCGTTTATGAGCACCTACGCCTGGCTGGCCGTCGGCAGCGCCTACCGGGCCGCCGAAAACGGGCTGACCATCAACAACGCCTCGTGGGGCCACAAACAGCTGTGGGACACGGCGAAGAACACGGGAAACTCCCTGATCTTCGAGTTCTCGACGCAGGGCGTCAGCTCCACGCAATGCTCCTTCGTCTTCACCTGCCGCTACCACTCGGCACAGGGCGGACTGCGCTACTGGACGGCGGAATATTCGCTCGACGGCGACAACTGGAAGAAGCTCACCGATTTCACGGTTCCCGACAACGGCAACTGGGGCAACATGCAGCTTGAGCAGCTTTCGGGCGACAAGAACGTGTGGATGCAGGTTCCCACCGAGATTCTGGGACAGAGCGTGGCATGGATCCGCCTGCGCCCCGTGCAGAACAAGATCGGCACGGCGACGACCTACGACACCGCGACCATCGCATCCAACGGACAGGTAGCCAACGCATTCACCGTCTCCTACGCAGCCCTGCGTTACAACAAATAAACCAGCGAACGACATGAAAACATACGACACGATACAGATGCTGCGCCGGCTGGCTTTCGGGGCGACGCTGCTCACGGCCACGGCCCTGCTGCCCGCCTGCGACGACGATCCCGCCGCACCGGACGAGGAACTGACGACCGATCCGGGAACGAGCGTCCAGCCCGAAACCCTGCGTTTCATCAGTTACAATATTCTCGAGGGCATGAAGCTCGACAAAGCCCAGAACTTCGACAACTTCGTCGACTGGGTGAAGGAGAAGGACCCCGACTTCATGGCCCTCTGCGAGTGCAACGCATTCACCGAGGAGTCGCTCACGGCCCTTGCCGGCCGCTACGGGCACCCCTACGCCATACTCTGCAAGGAGAGCGGATTTCCGGTGGGGCTGACGTCGAAATACCCCATCGAACTGCGCAACCGCCTGCTCGAAGACGTTCCCCTCTGGCACGGAGCCATCCACACCCGCATCAAGGACATCAACGTCGTGGTGCTGCACCTCTATCCCTTCGGAACCTATCCCAACGGGCAGGGCGCAGCCGGGACGGGCAACACCTACCGCGACCGGGAGATCAACTGCATCCTCGACAGCACCATCCGCCGCTATCCGGTGGAACCGCTGTGGCTGATGGCGGGCGACTTCAACTCCTATTCGCCCAAGGATGCCGACGCGATGCCCGCGAACACCTATTTCGAGACGCATTCGATCGTACTCAAGAGCGGCTACTGCGACGCCCTGCGCGACCGCCACAGCCAGTTCTTCCACACCGTTCCCACCCCCTACAACGGCGAATCGACGGCGGATCAACGGCGGATCGACTTCATCTACGCCTCGCAGGCCGTGATGCGTGAAATAACCGACTCGCGCATCATCTACGACGAATTTACCGCCACGCATTCGGACCACTACCCGGTGATGATCGAATTCCGCCACTACCCCTCCGGGAAGCAAGCATCAGGAGTTGCACTTAAATAAAAATTCGCATGAAACAATATATCATATTACTGATCCTGCTGGTTTCGGGAGTGCTGACGGCAGCGCCTGCCTTCGCGCAGAAAAGCGGAACCAAACATACCGTAACGGGCAAGGTTACGGACCAGAGCGGCGAGCCGCTGATCGGCGCGACCGTACTGGTGACGGGCACGACGAACGGCGCCAGCACCAACGCCACGGGCGATTATTCGATCCAGGTTCCCGAAGGCGCTTCGCTGACCTTCCAGTACATCGGCTATGAAGCCAAAACCGAAAAGGTCGGCGCGCGCACGAAGGTCGACGTGAAACTCGAACAGAGCAAGCAGACCATCGACGAAGTGGTCGTGATCGGCTACGGCACGGTGAAGAAAACCGACCTGACGGGTTCGGTGGCCAACGTCAAGATGAGCGACATCAAGGACGTGCCGGTGGTTTCGGTCGACCAGGCCCTCCAGGGCCGCATCGCCGGCGCCGACATCATGGCCACGACCGGAGAGCCGGGCGCCACGACCTCGATCCGTATCCGCGGCACGCGCTCGATCTCGGCATCGAACGAACCGCTGATCATCGTCGACGGCGTCATCGACGGCATTCACGACCTGAACGACATCAACTCCGCGGACATCGAGTCGATCTCGGTGCTGAAGGACGCCTCGTCGACGGCCATCTACGGCGCACGCGGCTCGAACGGCGTGATCGTGATCACGACCAAGAAGGGCCGCGGCATAGACGGACGCCCCAACATCACCTTCAAGACCGACCTGGGATTTTCGCAGCTCCCGCGTCAGCTCGACATCATGGATGCCACGGAGTTCGCCCGCTACCGCAACGACTACGCCTATTTCTTCTCAAGCGCCGACGGCAACGATAAAATCGAACCCGACTCACCGATGTCGAAATACCCCTTCCCCAACCCCGAGGCCAAAGGCGTCGGCACGAACTGGATCGACACCATCACGCGCACGGCGCTCTATCAGAATTACGACCTTTCGATTTCGGGAGCCTCCGCGAAAAGCTCCTACTACGCCTCGGCCGGATTCAACGAAACGCAGGGAATCATCGACAACAGCGGGCTGAAACGTTACTCGGCGCGCCTGAAGGTCGACCACGAGTTCGCCAAATGGCTCAAGGCCGGACTGAACCTGAGCTACACCTACCGCGATCAGGACGAAAACCTGGCCACCATCGGCGGAACCAACTGGTGGAACGCCGCCGTGTTCCTCAGCCCGTTCCTCTCCCCCACATCCGACATGAACGACCTGTGGTACTCGGGACAGAAATTCAACAACCCGCGCATCATGCTCGACCACTGCCTCAAGAACGCCCGGCGCATTTCGCTCAACAACAGCGCATTCGTCGAAGTGACCCCCGTCAAGGGGCTGAAGCTGCGCAGCCAGTTCACCTACTACTCCTACCAGCGCCACGGACGCTACTACGAGCCGGGATACCTGCCGGCCAAGAAGGAGAACGAAGGCGGTTACGCCAGCCGCGACGAGTACGACGACACGAGTTTCTCAAGCGAAAATACGGTCTACTACGAATTGCGCCCCAAGAGCGGCCACAATTTCGACGTGCTGGGCGGATACACCGCGCAGATCAAGTACGACAACAACCTGAGCATCACCGGGCGCGGCTACACGCTCGACGAACTCACCTGGAACAACATGGCCGCGGTTCCCGACAAGCAGAACACCTCGATCAGCACCAACCACACGGACTGGACCAAGATGTCGGTGTTCGGACGTCTGAACTACAACTACAAGGAGCGTTACTACGTTACGTTCACGGCCCGTTACGACGGCGCCTCGAACTTCGCCGCCAACAAGAAATGGGGATTCTTCCCCTCGGCGGCCCTCCGCTGGAACATCGCCAACGAGAAGTTCCTGCAAAAAGCCAAGTGGATCGACGAACTGGCCCTGCGCGCCAGCCTCGGACGCACCGGTAACGACGCCATCTCGGCCTACCGTTCGCTGGCAGCCGTCGGCAACTCGACGAGCGGCTACCTGATGGGAGGCACGCAGCAACTGGCGGTCTACCCGTCGCGTCTGGCATCACCCGACCTGACGTGGGAAACCTCCGACCAGTATACTCTCGGAGCCGACATCTCGCTGTTCGACGGACGGCTCAACGTCACGGCCGACGCCTATCTGATCAAGACCCGCGACCTGCTGCTGACCGTACAGGTAGCCTCGCAGACGGGTTACACCAACTACTTCGCCAACGCCGGACGCACCACCAACAAGGGGTGGGAACTCACCGTCGAAAGCCGCAACATCGTCCGTCCGAAATTCCAGTGGTCGACGACCCTCACCCTGTCGCGCAACAGGCAGATGGTGGACGACATCGCCTCGGAAGACTTCGTGACAGCCTACTCGTCGCCGTCGTCGTCGGGAACCACCTACATGATGTACGGCTACAAGAAGGGCTACACGCTCAACGCCCTCTGGGGATTCCGCTACGGCGGCGTATGGCACAACCAGGAAGAGGTCGAGCGCAACAAGATCACCAAGGCCTACGCCTCGGCCAGCGGCAACACCTTCAAGCCCGGATACGCCCGCTATCAGGACATCAACCACGACGGAGCGCTGAACAGCGACGACCTGGTCTACCTCGGATCGGCCGACCCGGACCTCTACGGCGGTATCCAGAACACGTTCAACATCCATAACTTCACATTCAGCTTCTTCTTCAACTACTCGATCGGCGGCAAGATCTACAACGTCGCCGAACTCTGGATGGGCAACGGTTCGCCCTATACCAACCAATACAAGTACATGCAGAACTCCTGGCATCCGGTCCGCAACCCGAATTCGAACCTGCCGATGGCCGGCAGCTACGACGCCCTGCCCAGCGACCGGCTGGTGCACGACGCAAGCTACCTGCGGCTGAAGAACATCTCCGCGAGCTACACGTTCGACATGCGCAAGGTCACCAAAAACCGCCTGCGCGACATCCGCGTAAGCGTCAGCGGCGAGAACCTCTACCTGTGGAAGAAATACAACGGATTCGACCCGGACGTTTCGACATCGAGTTCCAACTCGGCCCTGCGGCGCGTCGACATCGGCGCCTATCCCAAGCCCCGGACCATTATTTTCAGCCTCCAGATCAGATACTAACAGCCAAGACCATGAAATCATACAGTTTCCTGAAAAAATACCTGCTGGCAGCCACGGCAACCGCCGCCCTGCTGTTCAGCGCGTGCGACCTGGACGAACACCCCACGTCGTTCGTAGGGCCCAAGGAGTACTACAAGACCCGGGCGCAATGCCTGGCGGGCCTGAACGCCTGCTACATACCGATCAACAGCATCTACGACTACTGTTTCCTGATTATGACCGAAGGCGTCACCGACCTGATGTACATCGCTTCGGGGACCAAGGACGCCCAGCTCGACATATCCCCCGCGAAGCCGCTCAACGGCCAGAAGATATGGACCCAGTGCTACAAGGGCGTCATGTACTGCAACTCGACCATCGCCGCCATCGAACGTTCGCCCCTGAACGACATCAAGGAGTCTTCGGAAGCCGACAAGTTGCCGCTGCTGGCCGAAGGCGTGGTCATCCGCTCGTTCTACTACTGGCTGCTGACCTGCATCTTCGGCGACGTGCCCTTCTACACCAAGGAGGTCGCCGACCAACAGGTGATGCAGGAGATCGCCCACATGGGCCGCATGTCGGCAAAGGAGACCCGCGACTACCTGATCGACGAATTGCAGCGTTACGTGCCCTCGATGGACCAGGTGCGTTCGTCGGAGGTCGCGGACAACCGCATGGGCGCCGCGATGGGCTGGATGATGATTGCCAAGCTCGCGCAGTGGAACCACCGCTGGGACGACGCCCTCGAGGCGCTCGGCGAACTGGAGAAAATCTACGGCGACCTGCAACAGTATCCGCTCGAAGACATCATGTTCCGCAACAAGAACACCCCGGAGTCGATCTTCGAGGTGCAGCGCACCTACACGCCCGGCGGACTGTCCGTCACGACCAACGTGGCAGCCATCACCACTCCGTACCACAACGGCAAGGGCATCTACGACGGCGTGGAGATTCCCGAAATGGGCACGGGCATGACCACCTGGACCTCCATGCGCCCCAACAGCTACTTCTGCGACGGTCTCCAGACCAAAAAAAGCAACGACAAGCGCAAAACGCTGAACATGGCGTGGGAATACGACGGCAAGCCCTTCTCGGGCGTGGGAACCCGTCCGTGGCTCGGCCCGAAATTCTGGTGTCCGGGGATGCAGAACACCGCCGACTTCTCCAACCAGAAGGTATTCCGCTATGCCGACGCCATCCTGATGATGGCGGAGTGCTACGCCGAGACGGAGGACTCCGACGAGGCCGTCCGCTACCTGAACATGGTCCGGGAACGCGCCGGAACCACCGCCTACGTCTTCAAGAACAAAGATGCGCTTCTGGAGGAGATCCAGAAGGAGCGCGGACGCGAACTGCTGGGCGAATTCCAGCGCAAGTTCGACCTGGTACGCTGGGGAATCTGGTATCAGATGACCTACGAATACACCAACTACCCGACGCTCAAGGACAACATGCTCCCCTGCCACGAATACTACCCGATCCCCGACAAGGAGGTCGTCTATTCGGGCGGCGCACTCGACAACAAGGCCTATAACGAATACGGCATGTAAGGCCGACGGAACGAACAAAAAAACACAACGATGAAAAATAACCTTACAGACAGCATCTACAAAGCGTGGCGCACGGGCATCCTGCCCCTCGTCACGGCGCTGCTCCTGCTGACCGGATGCGAAATGGATTCGGACATGAACCTGCCGCTGAATGTGGATTCCAACAAATACACGCTGACTTCGGACGCCGGCTCCACCCAGGTGCGGATCTATTCCACTGGCGAATGGTCGGTCCGTCTGTCGGAAGACGTGGAATGGGCCTCCATCAACCGCCTGAACGGCTCGGGGAACACCCCCGTACTGTTCAAATACGGCGCCAACTACGGCGTGCCGCGCACCGTGGACATCATCTTCACCCGCGGCGGACTCGAACAGGCGGTACGCATGACGCAGGAGGGCGAAGACCCCATCCTGTCGTTGGAGGAGAGCCGCATCGAGATTTTCAGCAACCCCTGGGACCTCCGCATCGGGCTTGACAACAACCTCCGGGAGGATTACAAACAGATCCGGGACACCATCGTCTATTCGGTGATTCCCGACGAGGACGACGACGAAACGCCCGAGCCGGACGAGGAGTGGATCGAAAACCTGGCCGTCGGAACCGACGCCGTCACGTTCAGCACCCTGAAGAACAACTCGCCGCGCAAACGGCAGGCCGCGATCACGCTGACCTATATCGACGCCAAGGAGAAGAAACACGCCGTCACGCTGACCGTCACGCAGGCGACCGAAGAGGCCTGCATGACCTTCACGCCCTACCGCGCCAAGACCACGCGCAAGGCCACGACCATCAAGGCCGAGCTGAAGCACAACCTGGGCAGCCTGCTCGGCAAGGTGGTCTGCACGCCGACCTACGAAGGCGCGTCGGCCGACTGGATCGAGAACATCACGCTCGAAGACAAAGTGCTGTCGTTCGACGTGAAGGAGAACGACTCGGAAGGCCCGCGCAGCGCGTCGATCGCCTTCTCGCTGCCGGGAACGGCCGGAGAGCTTACGCCCGCGGCGCCGTTCGTCGTCGAACAGACCTACGAAGCCGACTACCGCACGCTGATCAAGGGCGAGAGCGGACAGGTCGTGATCAACAATCCCGAAGCCAGCTTCGAGGGCATCGTGATCAGCGACAAGGACAACGCCAACGTGGAGACGACGCCCAACACGGCACGCAACGCCACCGACTACACGGTGAACGCCAAGACGGCCTACGTGCAGATGCTCGACGGCAGCTACGGATACCGCCTGCAATTCGACGCGGCGGACGACAACACGCTGAAACGCTACTCGCAGGTGAAAATCTCGCTCAACGGCGTGACCCTCACCAAGGAGGCCGATCCCGAACGCTACACGCTCAGCGGACTGACGGCGGCCAACATCGTCAGCCAGACGCCCGGAACGGCCAGCGACCTCATCCGCAAGGAGAAGTCGATCGGCCAGCTCACCGACGAGGACATTTACACCTACGTCTCGCTCCGGGAGGTGGAATTCGCCCTGCCCGACGGCAGCTACACCAACGTCAACGAAGGCTATTTCGGAACGGCCAACCACACCAGCTGCGTGCCCCGAACGCTCTGTGACAAGGACGGCGGCGCGATCTCGATGCTGGTCAACAACAAGACTCCCTGGCGGCGCGACGGCAGCGGCATGCCTAAAGGCAAGGGCACGTTGAGCGGCGTCATCGTCCACGACCTCCAGCCCCGCTACGGCTACACCAACGAGGGGTACATCGGCCGTTACTCGGTCCGCGTGCTCGAAAAGGAGGAGATCGACCTCGCCGCTTCGGAATCGAGCTCCAACCGCCAGACGCTCGTCGAGTGGAACTGGAACAACGCCGAGGTCAGGACCAACGCCGACGGAACGATCGCCCCGGATAGGGGCAACGGCTCGCTCTGGTGCACCGACCCCGCAGCCAAATACCTCCTGGACAACGAGTACAACGGACTCACGACCAGCGCCGGGCTGAACAGCAAGAACGCCCTGAAATTCGAGAACACCTACTGGTGGGACTTCGCCGAAAACACGGGCTACGCCGTGGCGCTGAAATTCTCGACCGAGGGCGCCGGCGCGAACCTCTCGCTCAACTTCACCAACTCGCAGGGCAACGCCGGCGGCACGAGCATCTACGGCCCCGTCTACTGGCAGGTGGAGTACTCGACCGACGGGGTGAACTTCACCGTGCTGCCCGAATCGGGCTTCTGCTGCCGGCCGTTCGTCTATTGGCAGGGAGCAGGCGGCAAAGACCTCTCCTACTGCGCCGTCCCGGGCTACGCCGACCGCGTGTTCATCCTGCCGGACGCCCTGCGCAACCGCCCGGAGGTCACGCTGCTGATCAAGGCCCGGAGCACGCAGTGCATCGCCTCGAACACCGCCACGGTGGACCAGGGAGACACGGGCACGATCACATCCGACATGGCAGCCAACAAGCGTTCGCCGATGCGTTTCGGAACCATAGCCGTAAAGAGTAACAAATAAACCGCTCAGGCGGGGAGGGCGCGTCCCTCCCCCGCCGATGCGCGAAACCAAATTCAGACCACGATGAAACAGATAAAATCATTGTACCGAAGGCTGCTGCTCCCGCTGCTGGGCGGGCTGGCGCTCACGGCCTGCGAAAAAGACAACGGCGAAGAGACCCGCGTCTCCGAGTTCGGCCCCTACAAGAAAGAGATCATAGCCCCCTGGAAAGGCGGCACGGGGAGCATTCCGGTCCTCGCCAACCAACCCTACGACATCGAACTGATCAATCCCGACAACGGATGGCTCACGCTCGACACCGAGGGTCGCGGAACGCATTTCACGGGCGACGACTATTTCAAATTCCAGGCCACGACCAACGACGGCTTCCCCCGCATGGAGGGCATCCGCCTCTGGACCCACAACCGCGCGGATACCGTATACATCAAACAGGAGGGCTTCATCACCCCGAAACTGGACTTCTCGACCCGCAGCATCATGGTGCTCGGCGACGGCGGACAGGCGACGGCGCAGCTCTCCACCAACCTCGAACTGGAGGACCTCCGGCAGTCGATCGTCTACACGAGTGCCGACGAGGGCGGATGGATTTCGGACCTCGACATCAGCAACGGGTTCCTGATTCTCCAGACCGACCCCAACGCCGACCCCGAAGCCCTGCGCAACGCCCGCATCACCCTCAGCTACCGCGACGGGTGGAACCGGACCATCTCCTCGACGGTCTACCTCACGCAGGCCAACGCCAAGAACGAGTTCGGGCACGAAATCTCGTTCAGCGAGGTGCGCGACCTGGTGGGCATCGTCAACAAGGACGTCTACATCGAGGGACGCATCATCAGCGACATCGGCAACGGCAACAACGGCGAGAACATGATGACGGGACAGACCTCGATCGACTACACCGAGACCTACCGCACGGCCTACATCCAGAGCCTCGACGGTTCGCAGGGCTTCATGATCAAGACCGTGACCGAAGACGACAACATCTTCGAACGTTACAGCAAGGTCCGCATCCTGCTCAAGGGCGTCACGGTCGAAGCGGAGTCGAACCCCGAACGCTACATTCTCAAGAAAGTCACCTCGGCGATGGTCATGTCCTCGGTGTCAGGCTCGGCGGCCGACATTCCGCAGAAGGTGAAGCGCTACAACGAACTGACCGACATGGACGTATACACCTGGGTAACGCTGGCCGACTGCGAACTTCCCGTGCGCAAAGGCAGCCTGACGCCGATCAACGAAGGCTATGCACGCAGCACCAATGCCAACCGCGAAACGAAATACCCGATGCTGGTGCGCGACAAGAACGGCGACAGTTTCTACATGCTGACCAACACCACCTGCAAATACCGCCGCGACGGCAGCATGCTGCCCTACGGTTCGGGGAACATCTCGGGCGTACTGGTTCACGAGACCCACGACCGCTTCGTCTGGATGGGATCGAAGGACATGGGCGACATCGGCCGCTACCAGATCCGCCACCTCACCCGCAAGGACATCGCGCTGGAGAAGGATTTCGAGAACAGCTTCTCGGCCCTCCTGACCGAATACCGCTACGGCAAGCTCGAAAGCCACATCTTCCGCCCCACGACCGGCGACAACGGCTACCTGACCTTCACCCATCCCGACGAGAAATCGGGCGACGCAGGCTGGGGCGTGAGCGACCCGAGCTACCTCGGCCCCATCGGCAACGAATCCAACCCCGACAAAGAGAAACCCTGGGGCGGCACCAATAAAGGCAACATCAACGGAAACGGCGTCGTCGAAAACGGCAAACAAATGTGTTCTGACCCCGGAACCAACCACGACGGCAAGGGAAACCTGACGAGCACGGAATTCTCGGCCTGGACCAACAAGTGCCAGTGGTGGAACACCGAAACCGACCGCAGCGAAGCATGGCTGCTCCACTTCTCGACGCAGGGCATCTCGACCGATGTGCTCTCGATGCAGGTAGCCATGCAGAACCGCAGCATCGGAGGCCCCCGCTACATCAGGGTCGACTGGTCGGAACACGGCGACAACAACCGCGACGACTGGAACCCGATCACCGAATTCCAGGTCCCCGACATCGTGAACTGGAACTACACCCTCTACTGGCAGTGCGCCGGCTACAAGTACATCAACGTACCTCTGCCGCTCGAACTGCTCGGCAAGGACGACGTATGCATCCGCTTCTCGGCCGCGAACAAGAAAGCCGGCGGCAAGGAAGACGGCGAGTTCGACGACCAGATCATCACCACCGGAGAGATCGCCTTCTCCTACATCGGCGTACGTTACAACAAATAACCCTATCCGGAAGCACCCCGCCTGCAAACGTTTTGCAGGCGGGGCTTCCCTAACCGCTCAACCAGAATCCAAACCGTGAAACACCTTCTATTCCTGATTTTCGCCGTCCAGGCCTGTCTGCCGGGATTCGCAGCCTGCGACGGACGCGTCCGCATCGTACCCCGCCCCGCCGAGGTCGAAGAACTGCCGGGATCGTTCCGGCTGACGCCCCGAACGCCCGTCGTCATCACGGACGAACAGCTGCGCACGCCCGCGGAGATTTTCGCCCGCGCCGTCGGCAAGCTCACCGGAACCGAACCCGCCGTCACCGCCGCACCCGAAAAACATGCCGTGACGCTGCAACTGCAACCGGGCTACGAAGCCGAAGAGTACCTTCTGGAAGTCGGCAGACAGCGCATAACGGTCACGGCATCGACGCCCCAGGCGGTGCTGCACGGGCTTCGCAGCCTCCAGCAGCTGGTCGCCGGAGGAGAGATTCCCGCCTGCGTCGTCCGCGACAAGCCCACGTTCGCCTACCGCGGGGCGATGCTCGACGTCTGCCGCCATTTCTTCCCGGTCGAGGACGTGAAGACCTACATCGACATCCTCTCGCTGCACAAGATCAACAAATTCCACTGGCATCTGACCGACGATCAGGGCTGGCGGATCGAGATCAAAAAATATCCGCTGCTCACCCAGATCGGGTCCCGGCGTGCAGAAACGCTCGTCGGACGCTACGACAAGAACAAAGAGGGCGTTTACGACGGCAAACCCTACGGCGAGTTCTACACGCAGGAGGAGATCCGCGAGATCGTCAGCTACGCCGCAGAGCGGCATATCGAGGTGATTCCCGAAATCGAGATGCCCGGACACGGGCTGGCGGCGCTGACCGCCTATCCGTGGCTCGGCTGCACGGGAGGTCCCTATGCCGTATGGACCCATTGGGGCATCAGCGACGACGTTTACTGCGCGGGCAAGGAGACGACGTTCGAATTCATCGAGAAAGTGCTCACGGAGGTGCTCGCGCTGTTCCCCTCGAAGCTCATCCACATCGGCGGCGACGAGTGTCCCAAAGGACGCTGGAAGGCGTGCCCCCTCTGCCAGCAGCGCATCCGCGAGGAGGGGCTCAAGGACGAATACCAGTTGCAGAGCTACTTCATCCACCGCATCGAACGCTGGATGCACACCCACGGCCGGGAGATCATCGGTTGGGACGAAATCCTCCAGGGCGGCATTTCGAAAACCGCGAACATCATGTCGTGGAACGGAAGCGACCCCGGAATCAAGGCCGCACAGCGGGGAAACCCGGTGATTATGACGCCGAAATGGTACTGCTACTTCGATTACAGCCAGACCTCCGACCCGGAGCGTTACGAACCGCTGGGCAACACCCGCTACGTCTCGGTGCGGCAGGCTTACCGCCTCGACCCCTGCGACCGGCTCACGCTGCCCGACCAGAAACGGATCAGGGGCGTGCAGTGCAACCTCTGGACGGAGTACATCGCGGACATCCGCCACGCACAGCACATGGTCCTGCCGCGCATGGCGGCTCTCGCCGAGACGGGCTGGGCCAACGACCGCAAGGATTACAACGATTTCGTGCGCCGGATTCCGGCACTGGTCGCCGTCTACAAGGCCGAAGGCTACAACTACGCCCCCTATCTGTTCGAGGGCATCGAATGACGCGCCGGCAGCGCTTCCGAAGCCGAACACCCCGCAGGTCCTGTGACCTGCGGGGTGTTTTTCCATGCGCCGCCCGCCCAAAGCCCCGGCCACGCCCCGGACGCAGCCATGGGAACGTCGGCACGTGAAAGCGGCCCGGCCGAAAGCGGCTATTTCTCCGACACGTAAAACCACCGGCCCGTATCGAACTCGGCCCGGACCTTCCGGTTCTCCCAGTGGACGGAAAACACGAACAGGTAGTCCCGACGCCCTCCGGCGGTTTCGATCGGCAACAGTATTTTTATCTGCGTAAGCTTATCCGCATCCCGCAGGAGATTCTCGAATACCCACCGTTTGAGGTCGCGACTGTAAAAAACCCGGTTCTTGACGGCAAGCGACTCCGAAACACAGCTTCCCTTCACGACCACGGAAGGAACCTGCGCGTCGTGTCTGTCGAGCAGCTTCACACCCCGGTGAAACACCCCCTCTGCGGCATTCGAAACTCCATCCACGAAGACGGCCTCGTCCCAGATGATTCCGAAGTCGGAATCGCTCTCGTTGGTCAGGGAAAAATCGACATGCGTCGGCTCGAAGGTGAAAACGACGCGGATCGTGGAATCCCGGTAGCCGGGCGTGGTGAATCCCTGCTCATTCTCGGGATTGCCGATAACGCCGCCCCAGGCGCCATCGGTCTCGACAGATTCCAGACGAACCCGATAATAGTCCAACTCATATCCCTTCGGCCTTGCCTGCGGGGATAAGGGAAGCGACAGCAACAATGCGACAAACGCCAGGACAAGTCTCATAGCACCCTATTTGAAGTTTATCCGAATTTACGGTTTTATTTCCGATCCGCCAAATTCCGAGGCTCCGAAAGTTCCATTCGCGCCCTCATTCGCCGTAGACCATCCCGCCTCCGTCATCGCCGATTTTCGCCCCGCCGCCCGTGACTTCGGCCGCGTTCGGCAATGAATCCTCACCCCGAGCGCAAGTTACGTCGCATCGCTCGCCTCCGCTCGTGATAACCGCGCTCCGTGACTTCGGCCGCGTTCGGCAATGAACCGACAATCCCTGCGGGATCAATAAAAGAGGAAGGACGAAAGTTTCGAATCAATTCGATCTTCCGTCCTTCCTCTTTTATTCGCCTACGGCGTTTTGGTGGTCATTGCACTCACTAACTGCCGAAGTTATCGTACAAGATATTCTCCGGCGGCACGCCGAGGTTGTCGAGCATCTTGACGACCGAAGCGATCATCATCGGAGGTCCGCACATGAGGTAGATGCAGTCCTCGGGAGCCTGGTGGTTCTTGAGGTAGTTTTCGTAGAGCACGTTGTGCACGAAGCCCGGCGTGTACTTCACTCCGGCGGCGTCCGCCTCGGGATCGGGACGGTCGAGGGCCAGATTGAACGAGAAGTTGGGGAAATCCTTCTCGATCTGGTGGAACTCGTCGAGATAGGGAACCTCCTTCAGCGCACGCGCGCCGTACCAGAACGACACCGGACGGTCGGTCTTTTCGGTCTTGAACAGGTGCATCAGGTGGCTGCGCATCGGAGCCATGCCCGCACCGCCGCCGATGAAGATCAGCTCCTGCGTCGAGGGCAGATTGTCCGGCAGGAAGAATTCGCCGTAAGGACCCGAAATCGTGATCTTGTCACCCGGCTTGCGCGAGAAGACATACGACGAGCAGATACCCGGGTTGACCTTCATAAAACCGCCCGTGGCCTTGTCGAACGGAGGCGTGGCGATACGGATGTTGAGCATGATGATGTTGCCCTCGGCCGGATGGTTGGCCATCGAGTAGGCGCGGAACGTCGGCTCGGGGTTGGTCGTCACCAGATCCCACATCTTGAATTTGTCCCAGTCGGCGCGGAACTTCTCGTCCACGTCCATCGACGAGAACTTGATGGCGTCGTACTTCGGAATGTCGATCTGGATGTAACCGCCGCTGCGGAACTTGAGGTTCTCGCCCTCGGGCAGCTTCACGACGAACTCCTTGAGGAAAGTCGAGATATTGCGGTTCGAGACCACGGTGCACTCCCACTTCTTGACGCCCAGCACGGCCTCGGGAACACGGATTTTCATATTCTCCTTGACCTTCACCTGGCAGCCGAGACGCCAGTGGTCCTTGGCCAGCTTGCGCGAGATGAAGCCCGTCTCGGTGGGCAGAATGTCGCCGCCGCCTTCGAGCACCTGACATTTGCACATGCCGCACGAGCCGCCGCCGCCGCACGCCGAAGGCAGGAACACCTTGTTGTTGGCCAGCGTCGAAAGCAGCGTCGAACCGCTTTCGGTCGTGATGACCTTCTCACCGCCGTTGATGTCGATCACGACGTCGCCCGAGGAGGTCAGTTTCGCCTTCGCATAGAGAAGCAGTGCGACCAGCACGAGCGTTATGGCCAGAAAGGCCGCAATCGCTATTAAAATCGTTGTAGTCATTTATCGGAATCTCTTTTTTTAAAGGTTAGAACTGAATGCCCGAGAAAATCATAAAGGCGATACCCATCAGACCGGTGATGATGAAGGCGATGCCGGGGCCTTTCAGCGCCGCAGGGATGTGCGAATAGGTCGTCTTCTCGCGGATGGCGGCCATCATCACGATCGCCAGCCACCAGCCCAGTCCCGAGCCGAGTCCGTAGACGATCGTCTGCCAGAGCGACGTCAGTTCGCCGCCGTCGACCTTCTGCTGCATGAACAGCGAGCCGCCCATGATGGCGCAGTTCACGGCGATCAGCGGCAGGAAGATGCCCAACTGGCTGTAAAGCGTCGGCGAGAACTTCTCGACGATCATCTCCACCAGCTGCACGAACGCCGCGATGGTGGCGATGAAGACGATGAACGACAGGAAGTTTAGGTCCACGCCCTCGACGAGCGCATTGGCCTTCAGCACGTATTCGTACAAGAGGTAGTTCAGCGGAACGGTCATCACCATCACGAACGTAACGGCGGCGCCGAGTCCCAGGGCCGTCTTCACGCTCTTCGACACGGCGATGTAGGAGCACATGCCGAAGAAGAAGGCGAAGACCATGTTGTCGATGAAGATCGACCGGATAAAGATATTCAATGATTCCATACGTTATCCTCCTATTTTTCCTGTAAGTCCTTGTTGCGCGAACGGTGCACCCAGATGATGCAGCCCACGATGATCAGCGCCATCGGCGGGAAGAGCATCAGTCCGCAGTTCGAATAGAAGCCGCCCTCGGCCATGTACCAGCTCTCGGGGATGATCCGGTAGCCCAGGAGGCTGCCCGAACCGAAAAGCTCGCGGAAGAAGGCCACGATGACCAGAATCAGACCGTAGCCCAGACCGTTGCCGATACCGTCGAGGAACGACGCCCAGGGCTTGTTGGCCAGCGCGAATGCCTCGATGCGGCCCATGACGATACAGTTGGTGATGATCAGTCCGACGTAGACCGACAGCTGCTTCGAGACTTCGTAGACGAAAGCCTTGAGCACCTGGTCGACGAGAATCACCAGCGCGGCGATGACCACCAGCTGGACGATGATGCGGATGCGCGAGGGAACGCCGTTGCGCAGCAGCGACATCACCAGGTTCGAGAAGGCCGTGACGACCGTCACGGACAGGGCCATGACGATGGCGGGCTTGAGCTGTACGGTGACGGCCAGCGCCGAGCAGATACCGAGAATCTGCACGATGACCGGGTTGTTCGCCGAGAACGGACCGGTCAGGTATTTGAGGTTCTTTGCCGAAAACAAAGGCTCTTTTTCCATCTTACTCATTGTTTTCTACGTTTTCTTCGTTAGACACTTCGGCCGGAGCGGGAGCCGTAGCGTTGCGCTTGGCCTCCAGCAGGGGCAGGTAGTTCTCCAGGCTGTTGTAGAGCATCGCCGTCACGCCGTCCGAGGTCTTCGTACCGCCCGAAATGGCATCCACCTCGTGCGCGGGGTCCTTGGCACCGCCCTTGCGGAGCGTCACCGAAACGAACTTGTCGCCGTCGAAGATCGTCTTGCCGACGAAATTGGCCTGGTACTTGGGCGTCGCGATCTCGGCGCCGAGACCCGGGGTCTCGCCCTTGTGGGCCATGATGATGCCGGCGACGGTGTTCATGTCCTTCTCAAGAGCCACATAGCCCCAGACGGGACCCCAGAGACCCATGCCGGTCACGGGAATGACCACCCGGCCGTCCCGGGCCTCGAAGATCGGGAACTTGCCCGCCTCGAAGGTTCCCGGCAGGTCGTTGAGCAGCGCGAAGACATCCTCGCCGTCGACGCGCCTGCCGTCCTTGTCGACGACATAGGCGTCGATGAACTCGTCGTAGGACCGGTCACCGGCCGACAGCGACGCGAGGATGGCGTGCTTCTTCTCGTTGAGTTCGTTCTCGTACTGGCGTTTCTGGAGCCCCAGCGCGGCCAGCGCGAGCAGCGTGGCCACGATGACGACCATCACCGTCGAGTACATAATAATATAGGCATTGCCGTTCTTGTCGCTGAACAGGCCCTTCTTCTCCGGCTTCAGCTCGGTGAATTCCGAGGCGGGAACTCCGCAGACGGGGCAGTTAGCGGGCGCGGCGTCTCCTTCGTGGATGTAGCCGCAGACGTTGCATTTGAATTTTTTCGTTGCCATAACAGTCTCCCCTATTTTGCGAGTTTGACACGTTTGCGGCGGCGCGAGATGTTGGCCTCAACCACGTAGTAGTCGACCAGCGGCGCCAGCGCATTCATAAAGAGGATCGAAAGCATCATGCCCTCGGGATAGGCCGGGTTGACCACGCGGATCAGCACGGCCAGCGCGCCGGTCATCAGGCCGACGATGTATTTGCCCGTGTTGGTCTGCGACGAAGTCACGGGATCGGTGGCCATGAAGACCGCACCGAAGGCGAAGCCGCCGACGATCAGGTGATACCAGGCGGGATAGGTCGTCACGCCGAGCGCCTGGAAGAGGTAACCCATCGCCAGTCCGCCGACGAACACCGACGCCATCGTGCGCCACGAGGCGATGCCCGTGAACAGGAGGATGGCGCCTCCGAGAAGGATGGCCAGCGTCGAAGTCTCGGCGAACGATCCGGGGATGAAGCCCAGGAAGGCGTCCAGCGGCGAGTAGTTCATCGCGCCGGTCGTGCCGAGCTGTTCGAGGGCCGTAGCGCCGGTGATGCCGTCGACCTGCGCGCCCATCATCGTCCAGTCGGAGTACCACACCGTCTCACCCGACATCGAAGGGGTGTAGGCGAAGAAGGCGAAGGCGCGCGCCAGCAGCGCGGGGTTGAAGACGTTCATGCCCGTACCGCCGAAGACCTCCTTGCCGAAGACCACGGCGAAAGCCGTCGACAGCGCGACCATCCAGAGCGGCGTCGACACCGGGAAGATCATCGGGATCAGCAGACCCGTGACGAGGAAACCCTCGTTGACCTCGTGGCCGCGCGCCTGCGCGAACCCGAACTCAATGCCCAGACCCACGATATAGGAAACGCAGACCATCGGCAGCACGCGGACCAGTCCGTAGAAGAAGGCCGTGAAGCCTTCGAGTCCGACCTGGATGCCCGTGTTGTAGCAGCCGAACAGAAAAGCCGGCATCAGCGCCGCGACGACCATGATCATCGTACGTTTCATGTCGTTGCAGTCGCGGATGTGCGCGCCCTTCGAGGTCGTGGTGTTGGGTACGAAGAGGAACGTCTCGAACGCATCGAACGTCGACTCCAGAAAGCCCAGCTTGCCTCCCTTGGAGAAGGTGGGCTTGATATTGTCCATGAATTTACGAAGTCCCATCTTTAAGCCTCCCTGATCATTAAGTTAATACCGTCGCGGATGATCTGCTGAATCTCGATCTTCGAGGGATCGACGAACTCGCACAGCGCGAAGTCCTCTTCGGTGACCTCGTAGATGCCGAGGTTCTCCATCTTTTCGATGTCGCCCGCAAGGCACGCCTTCAGCAGGTACATCGGGTAAATGTCCATCGGCAGGTACTGCTCGTAAAGCCCCGTCACGACGAACGGACGCTCGCCGCCGTTCATGTTGGTGTCGAGGTTGTAGGCCTTCTTCGGGCAGAGCCACGAAAAATAGGCGCGCGACACGGAGAACTTCCCGAAACGGGGCATCGCCCAGCCCAGCAGTTCGTACTTGTCGCCCTCGGGGATGGCGGTCAGCTGATTGGCGTAGAAGCCCATGAAGCCGTCCGGCGCGGTCCGGGTGCCCGTGAGCACGTTGCCCGAGATGAAGCGGACGCTGTCGCCCTCCTTCTGTCGCTTCACGTTGCCCTTGACCAGGGAGTCGACCTTCGCGCCGCCCACCATGCGGACGTACTGCGGACGCTCGATCTCCGAACCGGCCACGGCGATGATCTTCGTCATGTCGACGCGGCCTTCGTTGAACAGGCGGCCGATGATGGCCAGATCCTGGATGTTGACCGTCCACACCACTTCGCCCTTGTTCACCGGGTCCACGTGGTGGATCTGCACGCCGACGTTGCCGACGGGGTGTTTGCCCGCAAAGGCGTGGAGTTCGGCGCCCTTGAGCGAGGGCATCTGCCCTTCGGCCTTGGCGCGCACCGAGAGATGCACCTTGCCCGGAGTGAGTTTGCGCATCACGTCGATACCCGTCTGGAGGTTCTTCTGTTCGGCTTTCAGCACGAAATTGTAATCCGGGGCCAGCGGCGCGGAGTCGAAGGCGGAGATGAAGACCGCTTTCGGCGTGTCGCTGGGGTCGGCGATGATGCCGTAAGGGCGCTGCACGATCATCGGCCAAAGGCCCGACCGGAGCAGCAGGGAGACGATCTGCTCGCGCGAAGCCGACCCGAGGTCGGTCTTCTCAAACTCCTCGTACTCCTGGGAGGCGTCGGGAGTCACCGTCACGGAGAGGACCTTGCGCTTCTCTCCGCGGTTGACGGCGGCCACCGTACCGCTGACGGGCGACGTGAAGAGCACGCGTTCGTTGTACTTGTTGAAGAACAACGGCGTGCCGGCTTTCACCCGATCGCCCTCCTTAACCAGCAGCTTGGGAGTCACGCCCTCGAAATCGAGGGGCGAGAGGGCATACTCCGAAGCCTGCGGCGCGTCCGCGAGCGACTCCTGGGGTTTGCCCACCAGATTGATGTCTAAACCCTTGCGTAGTGTAATGATTTTCGACATGGTTAATGATTTTGATTGTTATGTTTGGAATTCAAGTTCGGCTGTTAGTGAGCTAACAATTAATTCGCGTGCGAAAGTACGAAATTTTTCCCGAAATTCCCCATGCGCAAACCATTATTTCTTAAATTTAATTAAGATTTGGAACGCCCGCTTTCGGGACAAAATAAGAGCCTTACGAATACTTCCGATGCGAAAGGGTTTCGAAAGAATCCGGAGCGGAAACAACCTCCGGAAAACATCCCCGCGTCCCGCCGGCCGGCAGCCGGAAGCGAAGGTTAAAAAATTGGCTCCAAATTCGCAATGCTCCCGCTAAAATTCCTACATTTGCAATCCGGATGCTCCCTTACGTCAACATACACACCCATCGCCCGACCGGTTCGGGGATCGAACTCCGCACGGCGGGCGTGCACCCGTGGGACGCCGCGACGCAGGACGCCGCAACGCTCGGCCAGCGTCTCGGCGGGGCGCAGGCCGTGGGCGAAACGGGACTGGATTTCGTGCGAGGCGCCGACCGTGCGGCCCAGCTGTCCGCACTGCGGACGCAGTTGCGGCTGGCCCGCGAGCGGGGACTTCCCGTGGTGCTCCACTGCGTCAGGGCCTTCGAGCCGCTGATGCGCGAACTGGCGGCCTCGGAACCCCGGGCCGTGATTTTCCACGGCTTCATCGGCTCGCCCGAGCAGGCGCGGCAGGCCCTGGCGAAAGGTTACTGCCTCTCGTTCGGCGAACGCACGTTCGCATCGCCCAAGACCCTTGCGGCGCTGCGCGGGACGCCGCTTTCGCAGCTCTTTCTGGAGACCGACGACAGCCCCGTGCCCATCGCGGAAATTTACGCCCGGGCGGCGGAGGCGAAAGGGGTGCCGGAGGAGGTGTTGCAACGGGCAATTTTAGATAATTACAAACGAATATTCACAGGCGGCGAGTACGAAGGACCGGGCCGGACGAAGGGCGACAAATGACAATGACAAATGGAAACGCATACGCATAACTGGCTGGAAAGAACCGAATTGCTGCTCGGCAGCGAAAAACTGGAGCTGCTGCGCAACGCCCACGTGCTCGTGGTCGGGCTGGGCGGCGTGGGAGCCTATGCCGCGGAGATGATCGCCCGGGCGGGCGTGGGACGCATGACCGTCGCCGACGCCGACACGGTGAACGCGACCAACATCAACCGCCAGCTGGTGGCCCTCCATTCGACCGTCGGCCGCCCGAAGGCCGAGGTGCTGGCCGAACGCCTGCGCGACATCAACCCCGGAATCGGACTCACGGTGGTCGACAAATATATCAAGGACGAGGAGACCTATATCTTATTGGACGCCGCGCGCTACGACTACGTGGTGGACGCCATCGATACCCTCTCGCCGAAACTGGCGCTGATCGCCGCCTCGCTGGAGCGCGGGCTGCCGCTCGTCAGCTCGATGGGCGCCGGAGCCAAAACCGACCCCACCAAACTCGAAATCGCCGACATCTCGAAAACCCACCACTGCCCGCTGGCCCACATGCTGCGCAAGCGGCTCCACAAGATCGGCATCCGCCGGGGGTTCCGGGCCGTATTCTCTCCCGAGCCGATGCGCGAAGGGGCCATGATCCTCTGCGAGGAGCAGAACAAGAAGTCGAACGTCGGAACGATCTCCTACATCCCCGCGCTGTTCGGAATCGGATGCGCTTCCGTGGTGATCAGGGATTTAATCGGCGAACTGGAGGGCTGAAAGCCCTCTTCAAAGGGCGGCGGACCGAATCCGCATCCGGGAACCGAGTCCGCGCCGCCGAACGCAATTTACAAAAACACAAAGGATATGCAACCGAACATCGTATTTCTGGACGAATACTCGCTCGGCGACGCCGACCTCGGGTCCATCCGCGCGCTGGGCAACTACACGGGTTATCGGACCACGGTCCGCGAAGAGGTCGCCGACCGCTGCCGCGAAGCCGACGTGGTGATCACCAACAAGGTGGTTTTCCGCCGCGAAACCCTCCGGCAGCTCCCCCGCCTGCGGCTGATCTGCGTGGCGGCGACCGGCATGAACCACATCGACCTCGAGGCCGCGGCCGAACTGGGCATTGCGGTGAAAAATGCCGTGGGCTACTCGACCCACGCCGTGACGGAGACCACCATCGGCGCGGCCATCGGCCTGCTGCGACAGACGGTCTATTACGACCGCTACGTCAAGACCGCATATGCAGGATCGCCCCTGCAATACCACTTCGGGCGCACCACACACCAGCTTTACGGCTCGAAATGGGGCATCGTCGGGCTGGGCAACATCGGCCGCAGCGTCGCCCGCGTCGCCGAGGCGCTGGGATGCCGCATCGCCTATACCTCGACCTCGGGCGTCGTGCGCGAGGAACCCTATCCCGAAAAGCCGCTCGACGAACTGCTCCGATGGGCCGACGTGGTGTCGGTCCACGCCCCGCTGAACGACCGCACGCGCAATCTGATCGGCGCGCGCGAACTGGCGCTGATGAAGCCTTCGGCCATCCTGATCAACGTGGCGCGCGGCGGCATCGTGGACGAAGCGGCGCTGGCCGCGGCCCTCGACGCCGGACGGCTCGCCGGAGCGGGGCTCGATGTTTTCACGCACGAACCGCTCGAAGCGGGCAATCCCCTGCTCTCGGTCCGTGAACCGGACCGCCTGCTGCTCTCGCCCCACAACGCCTGGTCGCCCGTCGAGGCGATCGAAATACTCGTGGAGTGCATCGCACGGAACATCCGGGATTTCTATACTCCTCAAAACCAATAGCCGATGTCCCAGCCCGAACCCAACCTCACGGTCGTAATCCCGGTCCACAATGCAGCGCCCCACCTCGGCGCATGCGTGGAGAGCCTGCTGGCCCAGAGCTACACCGATTTCGAACTCATCCTGGTCGAAAACGGCTCGTCGGACGATTCGCGGGAACGCTGCGCCCGCTACGCCGCGGAACACCCCGGGCGCATCCGCACCCTGACGCTCGACGAAGCGTCGGTCTCGGCGGCCCGCAATGCGGGCATCGACAACGCCCGCGGGCGTTTCATCACCTTCATGGACGCCGACGACTGGGCCGAAAAGGAGTTTCTGGCCGAATTTTTCCGCGATCCCGCCCCGGGTCCCGGAACGATCGTCATGCAAGGCATACTGCTCGACTTTTCGGAGGCCGAGCCGCCGGGGCCGAACGAGGCGTTTTTCAGCTACGACGACGGGGCGCTCGCCATCGGCGACGATCCTTCGGCAGCCGTGGGACAGCGGTTTCTGCAGGACGGATGCAGCGTCTGCAAACTCTACCACACGGAGACGCTCCGCCGCCTCGGAATCCGCTTCATCGAACACCTCTGCTCCCGCGAAGACCACCTTTTCTTCTTCACCTGCATCAGCCGGATGCAGTCGGTCGTCTGGCGCAGCGGCCTCTACATGCACTACATGCGCCGCGGACGGAACACGCTCAGCACACGCCCCATGCCGGCCTGCGAACTCGTCGAGGCCGCCGAGCGGCTCGACCGCTTCATCCCGCAGCTGGCCGAACGCTTCGGCATCACGGACAAGGCCTATCTCTTCGCCCTGCGGCAAAACCTGGTCCGCGACACGCTGCTACGGGCCGCAAACAACATCCGTTTCGGCGACCGCCGGAGCGTCCTCGGAGCCATTGCCGCCCGCCCGGAGCTGTTCGGCGCAGAGACCTACACGCCCCGCTGGCATCCGCTGCTGAAACGCCCGCTGCTCGACCGCATTCTGAAGGGAAGGGAGTGTCACACGCTCCTCTATCTCCGAATCGCGCTGCGCAGGTCGTCGCTGCGCCTGCGCGGACGTTTTAACGCCTGAATCATGGACCGCAAACAACCTGTTTTCGACTTTCTCGACGCCCGCGGCATCCGCTACGAATGGTATGAACACCCCGAGGCCCCGACCATCGAAATCGCCCGCCAGTGGTGGCGTGACGACGGTTCGAAACACTGCAAGAACCTCTTCTTCCGCAACCACAAGGGCGACCGCCACTACCTCGTGTGTTTCGATTCGGAGCGGTCGCTGGCCATCCGCGACCTCGAAGCCCGCCTGCGCCAGGGCAAACTGACGTTCGCCTCGCCCGAGCGCATGGAACGCTGGCTGGGACTGCGCCCCGGCTCGGTCTCGCCCTTCGGGCTGATCAACGACCCGGAGAACCACGTCCACCTGTTCCTCGACGTCAACCTGCGCGACTGCCCCGCCTACTCGTTCCACCCCAACGACAACCGCGCGACGGTGGTCATCCCGCAGGAGGAGTTTCTGAAATACCTCGCCGCCGTCGGCAACTCCTACGAATTCATCGAACTGTACTGAAACGAAAAACCCCGGCCTTCCGGCCGGGGTTTTTCGCAATGCAGGGAGCGGTTATTTCATCTCCACCAGCGCTTTGCCCGTCATTTCGGCAGGCTGCTCCAGCCCCATCAGCTTCAGCACCGTGGGAGCCACGTCGGCCAGAATACCGCTGCGGACGGACTTCACGCGGTCCGACACCACCACGATGGGAACCGGATTGAGCGAGTGCGCCGTGTTGGGCGTACCGTCGGCATTGACGGCGTTGTCGGCGTTGCCGTGGTCGGCGATCATCACCACCTCGTAGCCGTTGGCCCTGGCGGCCTCCACGACCTCGGAGACACACTTGTCGACAGCCTTCACGGCCTTCACGATCGCCTCATAGACGCCCGTGTGGCCCACCATGTCGCCGTTGGCGAAGTTCAGGCAGATGAAGTCGAATTTCTTTTCACCCAGCGCAGCGACCAGTTTTTCAGCCACTTCCGGGGCCGACATTTCGGGCTGGAGGTCATAGGTCGCCACCTTGGGCGAGGCGACGAGGATACGCTCCTCGCCGTCGAATTTCTCCTCGCGGCCGCCGTTCAGGAAGAACGTCACGTGGGCGTATTTCTCGGTCTCGGCGATACGCAGCTGTTTGAGGCCCTGCTTCGAAACCCACTCGCCGATGGTGTCGGGCACGTTCTCCTTGTCGAAAAGGATGTGCAGGCCCGTGAACTTGGCGTCGTAGGGGGTCATGCAGCAGTAGTAGAGCGGCATGGTGTGCATTCCCTCGGCGGGCATATCCGCCTGCGTCAGCACGATGGTAAGCTCCTTGGCGCGGTCGTTGCGGTAGTTGAAGAAGATCACCAGGTCGTTCGGACGGATCATGCCGACGGGCTGTCCGGCAGCGTCGACGCGCACGACGGGCTTGATGAACTCGTCCGTAACTCCCTCGTCGTAGGATTTCTGCACGGCCTCGACCATGTCCGACGCCTTCTCGCCGACGCCGTCGACCAGCGCGTCGTAAGCGATTTTCACCCGCTCCCAGCGTTTGTCGCGGTCCATGGCGTAATAACGGCCGATGACCGTGGCCACCTTGCCCGTCGATGCGGCCATGTGCTTTTCGAGGTCGGCGACGAAGCCCTTGCCGCTGCGCGGGTCGGTGTCGCGGCCGTCCATGAAGCAGTGCACGAACGTATTTTCGATCTTATATTCGGCGGCGATGTCGCAGAGTTTGAAAAGATGCTCCAGCGACGAGTGCACGCCGCCGTCCGACACGAGGCCCATGAAATGCACGTTCACGCCGTTTTTCTTGGCGTATTCGAACGCGGCTTTCACCTCCGGGTTCTGCATGATCGAGTTGTCGCGGCAGGCGCGGTTGATCTTCACGAGGTCCTGATAAACGACGCGGCCGGCGCCGATATTGAGGTGTCCCACCTCCGAGTTGCCCATCTGTCCGTCGGGCAGGCCGACGTTCTCGCCGTCGGTGCGCAGTTCGGCATGGGGGTATTTTTCGGTCATGGCCGAAATGTATTCGGGATGCACGGTCGAAATGACGTCCGCCTTATCGTGACGGCCGTTTCCCCAGCCGTCGAGAATCATAAGTAATACCTTGTTATTCATATCTTACTCTGTTTTAATTACTACCGTTTTATTGCCTCCGGAGGCTGCATTCGTCGCCTGTGGCGCCGTTTACAAATCTGACCCCATCCCAAACCCTTCCCTCGGGAAGGGCTTATCGCATCGCGACCGGAATGCGGACGGAAACCACACAATTATTTCACCTGCGCCCCGATCAGCTCCACAGCCTTGTCGATGGCGGCCTGCAAACCGTCGGGGTTCTTGCCGCCGGCCGTCGCGAAGAAGGCCTGTCCGCCTCCGCCGCCCTGCATCAGCTTCGCGGCCTCGCGCACGACGGCTCCGGCATTCACGCCGCAGGCCGTGATCTCGTCGCCCAGCATCACCGTCAGCGTCGGTTTCCCGTCCCAGACGGAACCCACGACGAAGACCAGCCTGGGCGAACGCTGGCGCAGGTTGTAGGCCAGGTCCTTCACGAAGTCGGGACGGCGGTCGGTCTGCGTGGCGAAAAGCTGCATGCCGTGACGCTCGGGCGTCGATGCGGCGATCTTGTCGGCCCACTGGGCCACCTGCTCGCGGCGCATCGACTCGACCTCCTTCGAGAGGGTCTCGTTGCTTTCGAGCATCTTCTTCACGGCCTGCACGACCTGCGGGTTATTGAGGTATTCGGCGATGTTGCGCATCGTGTCCTCGGCGGCATAGAGCACCTTCTCGGCCTGCTCGCCCGTAACGGCCTCGATACGGCGCACGCCGGCCGAAATGGCGCTCTCCGAGAGAATCTTGAAGAAGCCGATATTGCCCGTGGCGCCGGTGTGCGTACCGCCGCACAGTTCGACCGACGACCCGAAGCGGACCATGCGGACCTTGTCGCCGTATTTCTCGCCGAAGAGCATCATCGCACCGCACTTCTCGGCCTCCTCCTTCGTAGCCTCGCGGTTCTCCACGAGCGGATAGTTGGCGCGGATGGCCCGGTTGACGAGTTGCTCCACCTTGCGCAGCTCCTCGGGCGTCACCTTCTGGAAATGCGAGAAGTCGAAACGCAGGATTTCGGGCGTCACCAGCGAACCCTTCTGCTCGACATGCGCGCCGAGCACCTTGCGCAGCGCCTCGTGCATGAGGTGCGTGGCGGTGTGGTTGTTGGCTGCGGCCTGCCGTTTTTCAGGGTCCACCCGGGCCGTAAATTCGGCCGCGGGGTTCTCCGGGAGCTGGTTCACGATATGGATGATCAGGCCGTTCTCCTTCTCGGTGGCCACGACCGGAATGCGCTCGTTGGCGCTCTCGATCATACCGATGTCGCCGACCTGGCCGCCCGAGTTGCCGTAGAACGGCGTGCGGTCGAAAACCAGCTGGTACGACGTCTTGCCCTTCGACGTGACGCGGCGGTAGCGTGCGATGCGGACCTTCTCGGTCAGCGTGTCGTAGCCCGTGAAGATGCTCTCGCGGATGGGGAACAGCTCCACCCAGTCGTCGGTGTCGACGGCGGCGGCGTTGCGCGAACGCTCCTTCTGGGCCTGCAACTCCTTCTCGAAGGCGGCGAGGTCCACGCCGACGCCCTGTTCGCGGGCGATCAGCTCCGTGAGGTCGATCGGGAAACCGAACGTATCGTAGAGTTCGAAGGCGTCCTTGCCCGAAATAAGCTCCTTGCCTTCGCCTTTGGTTCTGGAGATCACGCCGTCCAGCAGGTTGATGCCCGTGGCGAGCGTGCGCAGGAACGAGGACTCCTCCTCCTCGATCACTTTTTCGATCAGTCCCTGCTGGGCCTTCAGCTCGGGGAACTGGCCGCCCATCTGCCCGACCAGTCCGGGAACCAGGCGGCAGAGCGTCGGCTCGGTAAAGCCGAGGTAGGTGTAGCCGTAGCGCACGGCGCGGCGCAGGATGCGGCGGATGACATAGCCCGCCTTGACGTTCGACGGCAGCTGGCCGTCGGCGATCGAGAAGGCGATGGCGCGCAGGTGGTCGGCGATCACGCGCATGGCCACGTCGGCCTTCCGGTCCTCGCCGTATTTCTTGCCCGACATCTCCGCGATGCGGCCGATCGTGGGCTGGAAAACGTCGGTGTCGTAGTTCGACTTCTTGCCCTGGAGGATCATGCAGAGGCGCTCGAAGCCCATGCCCGTGTCGACGTTGCGCGCGGGAAGTTCCTCCAGCGAGCCGTTTGCCTTGCGGTTGAACTGCATGAAGACGAGGTTCCAGATCTCGATCACCTGCGGATGGCTCGCGTTGACCATCTCGCGGCCCGGTTTGGCGGCGATCTCCGCCTCGTCGCGCAGGTCGAAGTGGATTTCCGAGCAGGGTCCGCAGGGTCCCGTCTCGCCCATCTCCCAGAAATTATCGTGCTTGTTGCCGCGGATGATATGGTCCGCGGGCAGGTACCGGAGCCAGTAGTCGTAAGCCTCCTGATCGAACGGCACGCCGTCCTCCTCCGAACCTTCGAACACCGTGGCGTACATCCGCTCGGCGGGCAGTCCGTAGACGCCGTGGAGCAGTTCCCAGGCCCACTCGATCGCCTCCTTCTTGAAGTAATCGCCGTAGGACCAGTTGCCCAGCATCTCGAACATCGTATGGTGGTAGGTGTCGTGGCCGACCTCCTCCAGGTCGTTGTGCTTGCCCGAAACGCGCAGACATTTCTGCGTATCGGCCGCACGCGGATACTTGCGGGGGGCGTTGCCCAGGAAGATGTCCTTGAACTGGTTCATGCCCGCGTTGGTGAACATCAGCGTGGGGTCGCCCTTGACGACCATCGGGGCCGAAGGCACGATAGCATGCCCTTTCGACTCGAAGAAGTCGAGAAAGGCCTGACGAATTTTATTTGACTCCATGATATATTGATTTATCCTATTTTCACGTTCTTGATTTCGGGTTGCAAAATTACACATTTTAAACTAAATTTGCATCCTATTAAAGGAGATTTTTCCGCGATGGGCGAAAAAGGACACAGATTCGGAACCGAAACGCTTCGGACAGGCGCAGAGGAGCTGACACACGAGGCGCAGGTTCTCACGCACGGCGTGATGACGGCCCCGTTCCGGCTCCGCACCTACCGTCTGATCCGCAAGATCCTGATCGGATTCATCCTCGTGTCGATCGCCAACGTCCTCTTCTCCTACTTCTTCTACACGCCCAAGATGTACCGCATCCTGCGCGACAACCGCGAGACGGTGATCAAATACCGCATTCTCCAGGACCGCATCCGCACCGCCCAGCAGCGCGTCGACGAAATACGCCACCGCGACAACTACGTCTACCGCTCGCTCTTCTCGACCGACACGCTCTCGATCCCGGGCGTGTGGCAACCCTACCCCGATTCGAAATACGCCCCGCTCGCCGACGACGACTACGCCCCGCTGATGGTCGGGACATGGCGGCAGCTGGACGCGCTGGCCCGGACGATCTACCTCGAATCGGTGTCGTTCGACGAATTGCAGCAGTTCTCGAAGAACAAGGAGCAGCTCTCGGCAGCCGTCCCGGCCATCTGGCCCATCGACCGCTCGGCGCTGCACAACAACCACATCGGCGCCTTCAGCGCGCGCCGCATGCACCCCGTGCTGGGCTACATCCGCCCCCACACGGGCATCGACTTCGGCTGCGACCGCGGCACTCCGGTCTATGCCACGGGCGACGCCGTGGTCGAAACAGCCTCGGCCAGCGGCTTCAACGGCGGCTACGGCAAGCAGGTGCTGCTCAACCACGAATTCGGTTACAAGACGCGCTACGCCCACCTGAACGAGGTGCTCGTGAAACCCGGCGAGCGCGTCACGCGCGGCCAGATCATCGCCCGGACGGGCAACACGGGGCGTTCGACGGGTCCCCACCTCCACTACGAGGTGATCCACAAGGGCGTGCCCGTCAACCCGATCAACTATTTCAACCGCAACATGACCCCCGAGGAGTACGAACGCCTGATGGAGAACATGCGCGAGACCAACTTCGAAAAGCTCTGACATGGCAGGTAAAAAGGATTTAGAGCGTCTGCGCAGGCGCAGGCGGCGCAAGCAGCGGATCATCCGCGCCACGGTCCACCTTTTCGTGTGGCTGGGGATGGCGGTGCTCTACTACGTGGGCTTCTCGGTCTTCTTCGACACGCCGTTCGAATACCAGATGAAGCACTCGACCGACCGCCTGCGCCGCGAATACGAGGCGCTGTCCGCCCGGTACGACTCGCTCTCGACCGTTCTGGGAAACCTTTCGGAACGCGACCGCAACGTTTTCCGCATCCTCTTCGAGTCGGAGCCGTACGATTTCGACTCGGAGCACGAACAGCGGCAGAGTTCGACCTACGAAAAGATCGTGGGCCGCTCGACGCGCCAGCTCAAACGCGAACTGCGCGAGAGGGTGAACGAGATGGAACGACAGCTCGAAACGCTCAACGCCTCGTACCTCGAACTGCAGGCGCGCATCGACACGGCGGGCCGCAGGTGCGACAACATCCCCTCGATCCAGCCCGTGATCAACAAGCAGCTGACGCTGCTCACAGCCTCCTACGGCATGCGCATCCACCCCTTCTACAAGACGCTGCAATCGCATCAGGGCGTGGATTACACCATCCCCGAGGGTTCGCGCGTCTTCGCCACGGCCGACGGCGTGGTGCGCGACGCGGCGCAGCGCAACTCGACGCAGGGCCAGACCGTGGTGATCGACCACGGCAACGGCTACGAAACCTCGTACAGCCACCTCTCGAAGATCAACGTCCGCAAGGGCCAGACCGTGCGGCGGGGCGACATCATCGCCCTCTCGGGCGACACGGGCCTTTCGCTGGCCCCCCACCTCCACTACGAAGTGCGGCTCGACGGCATGCGCGTCGACCCGATCCACTATTTCTTCATGGAGCTGACCCCCACCGAGTACCAACGCCTGATGCGCATCGCCCAGACCGGCATGCAGTCGTTCGACTGACCCGGCCAAGAGCCGGGATTCAGGCGGCAACGAGCCTTTGGAACGAGTCATAGCCGATACACGCCTTCGACCGAATAGCAAACCGAAAAATGGAAAATTCTGAAATCCGCCTTCTTCTGCTCGATTTCGACGGCACGCTGGCCGACACCCGGCGGGCCAACACGCTCTCCTACGTCGCGGCCCTCGGCGAGGCGGGCTACACGCTCACCGAGGAGGAGTACGCCGCCAATTACTTCGGAATGCGGTGCAACGAGTTTCTCACACGCTTCGGAATCGCCGACCCCGCCGAACGCGAGCGGCTGCGGCTTCGCAAGATCGCCCTCTACCCCACGTTTTTCGACACCGTGCGGCTCAACGAACCCCTGTGGACGTTCTGCCGGCAGTTCCGCGCCGGCAGCGGCCGCGTGTGGGTGGTCTCGACGGGCAGCCGGGCCAACATCGACAACGTGATGCGCCACCTGGGAATCGGCGGCCCCACGGCAGAGGGCGGGGTCTCCGAAACGGGCTTCCATTCCGGCGTAACGGACCCCGCAGCGCCGCTGGGCCGTGTCGACGGCATTCTCTCGGGCGCCGACGTGGAGCGTCCGAAACCCGCTCCGGACTGTTTTCTGGAGGCCATGCGCCGCGAAGGCTGCACGCCGCGCGAGACGCTGATCTTCGAGGATTCCGCAATCGGCATCGAGGCGGCACGCCGCAGCGGAGCGTCCTATTTCGTGGTGAAATTGTAGACTTAAATCTTGGAGACAATCCGATCCCGACTCGATGCCGGGGCCGTTAAGCGACGGACCGGCTAAAAGCGCAAGCGGAAGGGACGGGGCGCGTGCGCCCCCGCGAATAGTCGCCCGGAGCCAGCGTTAGCCGGTTCGTCGCAGGCAAAGGCATCCGTCGGGGAGTTTTTGGTACTTTTTGCGGAAAAAAGTACATGAAATCCCGCGGCCGCAGGCCGCAAAAACTACCTCTTGCAAATCACGTTGAAATCGCAGAAGTTGCAGGTGTCGGCGTCCTCGCACTGGCGGAAGGGCACCGAGGGATCGTAGAGCTCCGCCAGCGTTTGGCGCACCAACTCCTCGAACCGTTCGGCATAAAGCGTGTAACGTCCGCCGCGGACGCCCGTTTCCCGGTCGTCGAGCGTCGGCAGATAGTCGGGACGGTTCATCGCCCGCACGTAGTAGAGCGCGGGTTCGGCGTCGACGCCCCGCGTACGGTAGAGCATCATGGCGTAGAGCAAGGTCTGGAGGATGTTCGAAAGCCGCTGTTTGCCCTCGCCGCGGAAAAGGCTCTCCACCCCGGCGAACTCCAGGTGCGGCGCCCCGGTCTTGTAGTCCACCACACGCAGCGTTCCGTCGTCCAGCGCGTCGATGCGGTCGGCGATGCCCGCGAACTTCATGCAAAGGGGGCGACCCGCCGCCGTGAAATCGAATCCGTATGCCACTTCCCGCTCCAGCCCCGTGACCGTGAAACCGTCGTGCGCCGCATCGTAGGGCATCACCCCGCCCCGCAGATAGCGTGTAACGATGTCTTTGACCAGCAGCAGGTTGCCCGTATAGTCGTCGGTCGTGGCCGCGGGGTCCTGCAAATAATTCTCGTTGATCGCCGCCTCGACCGCCGCGGCGATCTCACCCGTGCGGATCATCGCCCGCAGGGTCTCGCCGGGGTGCGCCTCGCCCACGATCCGGGCATAGAGTTTCTGCACCGCGGCGTGAAGGATCGTGCCGAACATCGGGGCGTCGACCTCCTCGGCGATCTCGTCGTCGGCCTGGAGACGCGCCACGGAGTGAAAATAGAACCGCAGGGGACAGGCCACATAGCGGAAGAAAGCCGTCGGCGAGAGCGTGGCCTTCGATTCTGGGTCGGTGAAGCGTCCGAGACGCTGCATGATCCCCTCGTCCTTGGCCACCTCGATCGGATCGGTCTCGGCGAGGTTGACATCCACACCCACCTCGACCTTCCGGACGGGAAATCCGCTCTCGTAGTCGAGCTGGTAGATGTAGCGGCTCGGTTCGCCCGTCGATTTGTCGTCGGCGTGCGAGCAGTAGAGCATCCACACCCGCCGGGCGCGCTGCACGAGGCGGTAGAAATAGTAGGCGTAAACCCCTTCGTGGTGCTCGGGCGTGGGCAGTCCGTAGGCCGCCCGCAGGTTGTAGGGCACGAACGACGCCTGCGCCATGTGGTTGCCCGGGAAGTTGTCGTCGTTCATCGAGAGCAGAACGACGTTTTCGAAATCGAGGTTGCGGGTTTCGAGGATGCCCATGACCTGCACCCCTTCGAGCGGCTCGCCCTCGTAGGGGATGCGCACGGTCTGCAAATGGCGGCGCAGCAGCGAGGTGTAAACCTCCGTCGTCAACTCGATGTCGCACTCGTCCAGCGAATTGCGGAGTTTGGAAATCTCCTCCGAAATCACGGCCAGAAACTCCACGCGCTGACGCCGGTCGTCGCCCTCGTAGGGCGTCCGGGCCACGGCGGCGACGACCCGCAGCAGCCAGTCGGACAGCTCGCGCCACGCGGCGGCGGGCGAAAAGATCATCCGCAGCAGGTCGTTGCGTCCCAGCCATGCGGCGTCGACCGAAATGCGCCGTTCGCGCACGATCTCGTCCTGCATGGCGCGGGTCTCGCGGGCATCGCTGTCCGCGACGTAGGGGTGCGCGAGAATGCCCACGGCGTCGGCATGGTAGAAAGTGCATCCTGCGCCCTTCGTGCGGCGGTGAGCCTGCAACTCCACGAGGCGTTCGACGAAGGTGTAGGCCAGGCTGGCCCGCAGCGGATAGCCCATCGTGACGTTGACCTTCCCGATCTCGGGCGGCAGGGCGTAGAGCAGCGGCAGGAGCAGGTTTTCATCGGTCAGCACCACGGCGGTGCGCTTGTCCAGCGGCCCCCGTGCGGCCAGTTCCCGCAGGATCGCAGCGGCGTGCTTGCACTGCACGGCGTTCGACACGGCGGCCACGGCGGTCAGCTCCTTCGGACGCTCCATGTTGTCGTGCGACACGTCCCCGCGCGGCGGGAACTGCACGACGTTCTCGCGCACGAACATCCCGGCCTCCTGCTCGGGGCGGTCTTTATAATAGGAGTCGTAATCCCAGTAGAAATCGGTCTCGGCAGCCGTCGAGAGGAAGCGGAATAGCTGTTTCTCGCACTCCGACAGGGCGTTGAATCCCGCCACGACATATTGCCGCGCCTCGGGAAAGGCATACCCCTCGCCGCGGATGCGGTCGGCGGCGGCCCGCTGGACCATGCCGTTGTAGGCGATGCCCAGCTCGGAGAGCCGTTCGCGGAAGCGGGCGTAAACCGGCCCCAGGGTCTTCCAGATCGCCAGGAAGCGGCGCTTCTCCTCCGAGAGATCGGTTTCGTCGGCGAGCGTCGACCAGAAACGCAGGATTTGCAGCTGCGCGGGAGTGAGGTACGAAATGTCGGCCTCGATCTCCTTGATCTCCGAGATGTTGCGGAACAGCATCGCGGCGTCGATCCGGTATTTGTCGATGGTGTCGAAATCCGTCAGGAGCATGTCGCCCCAGAAATAGAACTTGTCGAACGGCTCGGCGTGGTATTCCGAATAGATTTTGTAGAGTTCGGTGATCAGCCGCACGCGGTCCCCGGTGCGGAGTCCCGAAATCTCGGTCGTCAGATCGTCGACCGTCACCCACCGGGGCTGCCACATCGGACGCCCGGCGATGCCCGTCAGGGCGTCGACGAAGAACAGCCGCGCACGCCGCGACGGAAAGAGGATCGCCCTTTCGGAAAGCCCTTCGCCGTAACGGGCATAGAGGTCTTCGGCAACTTCGTGGAGAAAGGTTTTCATATAATGCAAAATTCACAATTCACAATAATTTAGTTTGCAGACGTTCAAAACCGACTTCAGCAAAGTCAAAATTGTGAATTATGAATTATGAATTGCGAATCACTCCACCCTTGTGATGTCGCCGCCCATGAACTTCGCGCCGCTGCGCACAATGGGCGGAGCGCCCTTGTAGGTGATCTTGCCCCCGGTCGAGGTCTTGCCCTGGAAACGGTCGGTCACCCACAGCGCAGCAACGCCCGAACTGGTGACGTTGGCCTCGGCGGCCATCACCTCCAGCCCCGCTGCTTCGAGTTTTCCGGTCGAGACGAACAGCGAAAGGTAGCGCACCGCGCCCGTCAGCGTCGCCGTGCTCTTGCCCGTAAGCTCCATTTTCAGGTCCTTGACATCCATCCGGGCCGTCACCTGCGCCATGCCGCCCACGGTCAGGTCGAGGACCGTGGCCACCAGCGTGCTGTCGAACGTCGCCACGGCGTCGGCAATGGCGACGCGCTCCAGCGAATTGTAATAAACCGTCACCGAAGTGCGGTCGGGCCGGCGGGCGTCGGAGCGTTCCGTGATGCGCAGCACCTTGTCCTTCACCTCGGCGCGGAATTTGGTCGTATAGGAACCTTTGGTGTCGTAGACGATCTTGGGGGCTTCGGTGTCGGGAACCTGCACGAATTTGACGTCGAGCGGCGCCGACACTTCGACGGCTGTAAACGACGTGAGCCATTCGCGGCGTTCCCCGGTTTCGGCGGGCTGCTGCGCCCGGCAGAGCGCTGCGGCGGCCAGCATCACGGCCGTCAGAATCATTTTCTTCATAACAAGATCTTGTTTTAGCTCCGCTAAATTACAAAATTATTGCGAAGTTCGGGATTTGTTTTGTATTTTTACCCATTAAAACGAAATTTCGGACAGTGAGAGCGAAGATTCTGAATGCAAGCGCCGGATCGGGAAAAACCTACCAGCTGGCCTACAAATACGTCCGCGACGTGATCGACCAGCCGGGCCTCTACCGCCACATCCTCGCCGTGACCTTCACGAACAAGGCCACCGAGGAGATGAAATCGCGCATCCTGAAGGAGATCCACCGTCTGGCCTCGGGAGGCGCAAGCCCCTATCTGGAAAACCTCTGCCGCGAGCTGTCGCTCGACGAGCGTTCGGTGCGCAAACGCGCCGCCGAGGTGCGTTCGAAAATCCTGCACGACTACTCGCGCTTCACGGTGCTGACGATCGACACCTTCTTCCAGCGCATCCTGCGGGCCTTCATCAAGGAGCTGGGCATCGACCTCAATTACAACGTCGAGATCGAGACGGCGTCGGTGCTGTCGAAGGGCGCCGACACGCTCATCGAGCAGATCACCGTCGACCGCGACCTGCAACGCTGGCTCACGGAGTTCGTGCAGGAGCGCATCGACGAAGGCCGCAAATGGGACATCCGCGACGGCATCCTTTCGCTCGGCGGCGAGTTGTTCAAGGAAAAGAACAAGGACGCGCTGTCGGTGCCGCGGTCGCGCGAGGAACTGGGCCGGATCGTATCGCGCGCCGCGGCGCAGGCCGAGGCGACCAAAAAGCAATTGCAGCAGACCGCCGCCCGGGCCGTTGCGATCATCTCCCGGGCCGGACTTACGGCCGCCGACTTTTCGGGCAAGAGCCGCAGCTTCGCCAATTATTTCTTCACCGTCGCCGCGGGCGAACTGAAACCCTACGGCGCGACGGTGGCCAAGATGGCCGCCGCGCCCGAGGGCTGGGGCGCCAAGGGATCGCCCGCGCAGGCGCTGGCCCCCGAGCTGCAACCCCTGCTGCGCGAAATGTGCGACATCTACGACGCCAACCGCAAGAGCTGGAACACCTGCGACCTGCTGAAGGAGAACTACCGCAGCTTCGCCCTGCTGTCGGACCTCTACAAGCGGGTGCAGCAGCTGTGCGACGAGCAGAACATGATGCTCCTCTCGGAAACCAAATACGTCCTCTCGGAGTTCATCGGCCACAACGACGCGCCGTTCATCTACGAGAAGGTGGGCAACCGTTTCGAGCGTTTTATGATCGACGAATTCCAGGACACCTCCCTGAAGGAGTGGGAAAACTTCCTGCCCCTGCTGCAAAACGCCATGGCGCAGTCGGAGGAGACCTCGGTGCTGATCGTGGGCGACATCAAGCAGTCGATCTACCGCTGGCGGGGCGGCGACTGGAAAATCCTCCACGGCGAGGCCCAGCAGGCGCTGGGCGCGGGCGACACCCAAGTCGAGGTGCTGCGGGAGAACTGGCGGAGCCTCCCCGCGGTGGTCGCCTTCAACAACCGCATCATCGAACGGATCGTCGCCGCGGACAACCGTGCGCTGAACGAAACCCTCGCAAAGGCCTCCGAGGAGGGTTCCGTCGATCCCGCGGAGGCCGCCGCGCTGCGCGACACCCTCGCCGACGCCTACCGCGGACATGCCCAGCTCCCGCGCCGCAAGGCCGAACACCCGGGCTACGTCTCGGTCGAGACCTTCGCCGAGCGGCCGCCCGTCGTGGAGCGCATCTGCGCGCTGATCGACAAGAGATTCCGGCCGTGCGACATTATGATCCTCGTGCGCGGGGCCACCGACGGCGCGAAGGTCGCCGCCGAACTGCTCGACTTCAAACGCCGCAACAAAGACCCGCGCTACCGTTTCGACGTGATGACCCAGGAGGCTCTGATCGTGGGCAACGCCCCCGTCAGCTCGTTCATCGCCGCGGCCCTGCGGCTGGCGCTCAACCCCGACGACTCGCTCTCGCGCGCCGTCTACAACCACTACCTCGGCCGCCCGTTCGACCGGCCGCTCGACGATTCGGAACGCGATTTTTTCCGCTCGGTGCGGCTCCTGTCGCCCGAGGAGGCGTTCGAGCGGATCGTCATGCGGCACGCCCTGCAAGGCGACCGTCGGCAGACGGCCTACCTCCAGGCCATCCACGAGCAGATCATCTCGTTCTGCGCGACGAAAATCGCCGACATAGCGCTGTTCCTCCGCTGGTGGGAGGAGACGGGCAAAAACCGCTCGCTGTCGGTCGAGGAGAGCGCCACGACGGTCGAGATCACCACCATCCACAAGGCCAAGGGGCTTGAAAAGCGGGCCGTGCTCATCCCCTACTGCTCGTGGTCGCCGGACCCCAAGTCGAGCGGTACGGTGCAGAACATCGTCTGGGCCGAGGCGCGCGGCGACGGAGCCGAAGCGATCGGCCGCTTCCCGGTGAAGTACAAGAAGGCGATGGCCGAATCGGGCTTCTCGTCGGAGTACTACCGCGAGCTGGTCTACGCCCACGTCGACAACGTCAACCTGCTGTACGTGGCCCTCACGCGCGCCGCCGAGTCGCTGCACGTCTTCATCCCGCAGAAGGGCGGCCGCACGGTCGGGGGGCTGCTGCTCCAGAGCATCGCAACCGACGGCGACAAGGCCCTGCTGGGCGACTTCGAAGGCCGCTGCACCATCGACGAAGCGGGCGAACACTTCGCTTTCGGGGAGTTCGCAGGCCCCGTCGCGGGCGGTTCGAAACGCTCCGAGGCCGAGCACGTCATTCTGGAGGAGTACCCCACGGCGCAGGCCGACCTGCGGCTGCGGCTCCCCTCGCAACGCTATTTCGAGGACGGCGGCGAGGTCGAGCTCTCGCCCCGGAACCTCGGCATCCTGATGCACAGGGCCTTCGAGCAGGCCGACGACGAGGCCGGAATCCACGAGGCCGTGCGCGGCATGCAGGCCGACGGCACGCTGTCCGAAGCCGATGCCGCGACCCTGCGGCAGATGATCGCCCGGGCCTTGGAACACCCCGAGGTGCGCGAATGGTTCGGCGGAGGCTGGGAGCGCGTGCGCAACGAAAACGAAATCATCATCCCCGGAAGAGGGTCGACGCGGCGTCCCGACCGCGTGATGATCGACGGACGCCGGGTCGTCGTCGTCGACTACAAGTTCGGCCTGCGCGACGCCGAACGCCACCGCCGGCAAATGCGCGAATACCTCCGCCTGCTGGGCGAAATGGGTTATGCCCCGGCCGAGGGGTATCTGTGGTATGTGAAACTGGGTAAAATCGAAAAAGTGGAGCCATGAGAAGCATCCTCCGAAGCCTTCCCGCCGCATTCCGCCGCCGGGGTCTCCGCATCGCCGCGACCCTCGTGCTGCGCGCCGTGCTGAACCTGGCGGGACTCGCGGCCCTGCTGCCGGTGCTGACGCTGGTGCTCGACCCCGCGGGATTCGAGGGCGACGGGCCGCTGGCGACGGTCTACGTCTGGTCGGGCGTCGCCTCGCCGCGCACGTTCGCACTCGCGGTCTGCGGGGCCGTCGTGGGGTTCATCGTCCTCAAATGCGGCGTCAACTTCCTGCTGGCACGCGCCGAACGCCGCTACATCTACGACCTCTACCGCACCCTTTCGCGCCGCCTCTACATCGCCTACCACGACCGGGGTCTGGCCTTCATCAACAATTCGAACTCCTCGGTGCTGGCGCGCAACGTCAACGTCGTCTGCCTGGCATTCGCCGCCGGGGTCCTGCGCCCCGCCGCCGCGATGATCGCCGAGGCGATGCTCTTCGTCCTGCTGTTCGCCTCGCTGGCTCTCTACACGCCCCTCGCGGCGCTGCTCTCCGTCGTGATCTTCCTCCCCGCGGTGTGGCTCTACTACGCGCTGGTCCGCAACCGCATCAACCGTTACGGCGAACAGGAGAACCGCGCCCAGCGCGAGAAGTCGCGCCTCGTGGCCGAGACCTTCCGGGGATACGCCGACATCGAGTTGAGCGACGCCTTCCCGGGGATGCTCCGCGCCTTCGACCGCACGATGGACGAAGTGGTGCGCACCCGCTCGCGCGAGGCCGACATCGGCCAGCTGCCCCAACTCTTCACCGAGATCGGGCTTGCCGTGGGCATGGCCCTGCTGGCGGCCGTGAGCTTCGGCGGCGGGCAGTCGCAGCTGCTGTTCGGCGTCTTCGCCGTGGCGGCCCTGCGGCTGATGCCCTCCGTGCGCGGCATCATGTCGGGCTGGGCCACGATCCGCTACAACCGCTACACCATCCCCATCCTGCGCGAAGCGGCCCTCCACGAGCCGGCCTCCGCGCACCCCGGGGTCCCGACGCGCGAAACGCTGCCCTTCGAGCGCGAAATCTCGGTCCGCAACCTCTCGTTCCGCTTCACCGAAGAGAGCCGGGAGCTTTTCCACGGCCTCACGCTGACCATCCGCAAGGGCGAACGCATCGGCATCCGCGGGGCGTCGGGCGCAGGCAAGACCACCCTTTTCAACCTCCTGCTGGGCCTTTACGAACCCACGTCGGGAGAAATCGCCGTCGACGGCACGCCCCTCACCGCCGCAAACCGCCGGGCATGGCAGAACCGCATCGGCTATGTCTCGCAGCGTCTGTTCCTCACCGACGGAACATTCGCGGCCAACGTCGCACCGGGCGTCCCGGCCGCCGAAATCAACCGCCGGCGGGTCACCGAAGCCCTCGAAGCGGCCCAGCTGGGCGAATTCATCGCTTCGCTGCCCCTGGGGATCGACACCCCCGTCGGCGAATGCGGCAGCCGCCTCTCGGGCGGACAGCGGCAGCGCATCGGCATCGCACGCGCCCTCTACCGCCGCGCCGACGTGCTTTTCTTCGACGAGGCGACCTCGGCGCTCGACAGCCGCACCGAAGGGGAGATCAACCGTTCGATCGCCGCGATCGCCGCACGGAATCCGGGCCTTACGCTGCTGGTGATCGCCCACCGCGAAACCTCGCTCGAATACTGCGACCGAATCATAACGCTGGAAAAATAAGATGAAGAACCGGAAGCCGTCCCTTATTCCCATCTGCCAGCCGCGACCCACTCCCAGCGAGGGAGAGGGCCTACGATTCACCCGGCTCGTACGGCAGAGTATATCCTTGCACCGCCGGCGCGAAAAAAAATGAACGCTAACAACCGCTTTATGAATTATACGATCGCCAATATCCGCGTCTCCCTGCCCGACGCCTGCACGGGAGAGCATTTCACCCGGGCCCTGCGCCCGTTCCTGACACTCGGCGCCGGCCCTGCGGACCTCGCGCTGGAAATCGTCCCCCGGATTCCGGCCGAAGCCGATTACCGCGAACTCGACATCTTCGAGTTTCCCGACGCCGACGCCGACTGCCGTTTCGGGACCGACGCGGCGGGCTACCTGCTCGAAATGACGCCCCGCGACGGCAGCGCCCCGGCCCGCTACCGCATGGCCTACGGCGCGGCGGCGGCCCGGAGCGACATCACCCCCGGACACAATCCCGCGCTGTTCCGGTTCGGGGTCTGGATCCTTTTCAACATCGCGGCGCTGCCCCTCGGAGCCGTGGCCTTCCACTCCTCGGTGATCAGCTACCGCGGCCGGGGAGTGCTGTTCCTCGGCGAATCGGGAACAGGCAAAAGCACCCACACGCGGCTGTGGCGGGAGCATATCCCGGGTGCGGAACTGCTCAACGACGACAGTCCGATCATCCGGGCCACGGACAGCGAAGCCCTCGTCCACGGATCGCCGTGGAGCGGCAAAACGCCCTGCTACCGCAACGAGAGCTGCCCGATAGCCGCCGTCGTACGGCTCTCGCAAGCCCCGCACAACCGCATCCGCCGCCTGCGGCCGATCGAGTCCATCGGAGCGTTGCTCCCCTCCGCACCCCCGGCCTTCGCCCGCGACGAACGGCTTTCGGACGACACCTGCGGCCTGCTCTCCCGGCTGATCGCACAGGTTCCCGTCTACCACCTGGAGTGCCTGCCCGACGCGGCGGCGGCGCAGCTCGCCTGCCGAACGGTTTTCAACGACGCGACGCTATGATCCTGCTCCCCAACCAACTCTTCTTCGCCGAGGTCGAGGCGATGCTCTCCGAAGGCCGCGAGGTTCAGATCCGCATGAAGGGCCACAGCATGCGGCCCCTGCTGCGCAGCGAGCGCGACCAGGTCGTGCTGACGCCCTGCACCGACCCCGCGCGCCTGCGACCGGGCGACGTGGTGCTGTTCCGCTGCTGCGGCCGCCACATCCTCCACCGCATCGTCCGCCGCGACGGCGACCGCCTCACACTCGCGGGCGACGGGAACTACCGCATCACGGAACAGTGCACGACACGCGACGTCGCCGGCATCGCCGTCCGGATCATCCGCGCCTCGGGCCGCGTCGTCGGCTGCGACTCCCCCGGCTGGCAGCTCCGGTCGCGCCTCTGGCTCGCGATCCCGCCCTGGCTGCGACGGCAGGTGCTGCGCGTGCTCTGGCATTCGGGCTGGAAATGAAAAAGGCAGGGCTTTCGACAGCCCTGCTTTTTTACGGCAGCCCACGGAAGAGACCGGGAGAGAAAATCCCCGGACGGGTAACGCCGGAGTGCGTCCCGTCCGGGGATTTCGAGGGATGTGCGGAAATATCCGCCGTGGTTCCTGCGGAGAACCGCAAATGGCAACAAAAAAACAGACCGGATCGCTCCGGTCTGTTTTCACATAAATCGGCCTGGACTATTCGCCCAGAGCGAACCGCTTGTAAGCCACGACCGTGGCATCCTTGTCGGCCTTGTGGATGTAGTCGGCGATCGACTCCTTCTCGCCTACCACCGGCTGGGCCAGCAGCGTGTTCTCCTCGAAGAACTTGCGCATCTTGCCTTCGGCGATCTTCTCCAGAATGGCCTCGGGTTTGTTGGCGTTCTTGGGGTCCTGCTTCATGGCCTCCACGGCGATCTTGCGCTCGTGCTCCACAACCTCTGCGGGGCAGTCCGCCTCCGAGATCGAAACGGGAGCCATGGCCGTAGCCTGCATGGTCACGGTGTGTGCGACCTCGGCGGGAATCTCCTTGTTGAAGCCCAGGATCGTACCCAGCTTCTTGTTGAAGTGCACGTAAGCGGCGCAGTAGGGAGCCTCGATGCGGCCGTAGTAAGCCAGCTCGATCTTCTCGCCCGTCTGACCCGATTTCTCGGTCACCATCTCCTCGACGGTGCGGCCCTCTGCGTTTTTCGCAGCCATCAGCGCATCGCGGTCGGCAGCGTCGTTCTTCACGGCGACCTCCAGCATGGCCTCGGCCGAAGCCGAATACTCGGAGTTCTGGGCCACGAAGTCGGTCTCGCACGCCAGGCAGAGGATGTAAGCCTTCTGGCCTACGATCTTCGTAACGACGACACCCTCGGTAGCGGTGCGGTCGGCGCGCTTGGCGACGATGAGCTTACCTTTCTCGCGGATAATGTCCTGAGCGCGGGCAAAATCACCTTCGGCTTCGATGAGGGCCTTCTTGCAGTCCATCATACCGGCGCCGGTCATCTTGCGGAGCTTCATTACATCAGCAGCTTTGATTTCCATAATCTTGTCCTTTCTCTATAAGGTTCGTAAATACAATTATTCTGCCTTTTCCTCGGCGGTCTCGGCTGCTTCAGCAACAACTTCGGCTGCTTCTGCGGGAGCGGCAGCAGGCTCCTCGTAGGGAGTCTCGACAGCGGCGACAACCTCTGCCACGGCAGCCTCCTCGGCATCAATCGCAGCCTTCACGGCCTTCTTGATGCGGGGCTTGCCCTCCTTCTTAACGGTTGCACCCTCGGCGTCAGCCTCCTGTGCCTCCTTCTCCTTTTCGAGCTTGCGCTCCTCGGTGCCCTCGGCGATAGCGGCGCACATGGCTTCGAGAACCACGGCGATCGACTTGGTGGCATCGTCATTTGCAGGGATAACGTAATCAATGTCGGTCGGATCACAACAAGTGTCTACCATTGCAAATACGGGGATGCTGAGGCGTTTGGCCTCCTTCACGGCGTTGGCCTCCTTCTGTACGTCGACGACGAACAGAGCCGCCGGAAGACGCGTCAGGTCGGCGATCGAGCCGAGGTTCTTCTCCAGTTTCGCACGCTGGCGGGAGATCTGGAGTTTTTCGCGCTTGGAGAAATTATCGAACGTGCCGTCGGTCGCCATCTTGTCGATGGTGGACATTTTCTTGACGGCTTTACGTATGGTGGGGAAGTTTGTCAGCATACCGCCGGCCCAACGCTCGGTGACGTAAGGCATACCGACGGCTGCCACCTTTTCGGCAACAATGTCCTTGGCCTGTTTCTTGGTCGCTACGAACAGCACGCGGCGACCGCTCTTGGCGATCTGCTTGATGGCCGCAGCAGCCTCATCGATCTTCAGGACGGTTTTGTGCAGGTCGATGATGTGGATGCCGTTCTTCTCCATGAAGATGTAAGGAGCCATTTTGGGGTTCCATTTGCGCTTCAGGTGACCGAAGTGCGCACCGGCTTCCAATAATGTATTAAAATCTGTACGTGACATTTTAATTCAATTCGTTGATTAATTTTAATTCTCTTTTCTTCAACCCTCCGGGTAGCGGCCTGGCCGGTCCCGGGGAGTTTTCCGCGGCGCGGCAACCAGATAGTAGACTAATTAAAAATTAAGAATTAAAAATGAAAAATTCCCAATATATAATAAGTATCCATGTGGTTTGAGAACCGTCGCCGTGCGTTGCCGAAATTCCGGTCGTGCGTATTAACGCTTGCTGAACTGGAACTTGCGGCGTGCACCGGGCTGACCGGGCTTCTTACGCTCAACCTCGCGGGAATCGCGCGTGAGGAATCCGGCCTTCTTCAGCACCGGACGCATCTCCGCGTCGATTTCGCACAGTGCGCGTGCGATGCCCAGACGAGCGGCCGAAGCCTGTCCCGTAATACCACCGCCATCGAGGTTGATGACGATGTCGTAATTCTCCGCCGTGTTGGTGGCCAGCAGGGGCTGCTTCACCTGGTACTGGAGAATTTCGAGCGGGAAGTAAACTTCAAGCGCTTTGCGGTTGATTGTAATCTGACCCTTGCCCGGCTTCACGTATACGCGAGCCACAGCGGCCTTACGACGACCTACGGTGTTTACAACTTCCATAACTCTTACTTAATCTCGTTTAATTTAATAGTCTTCGGGTTCTGTGCGGCGTGAGGATGCTCTGCGCCGGCATAGACCTTCAGGTTCGACAGCAGCTTGTCGCCCAGACGGGTCTTGGGCAGCATGCCTTTGACGGCCTTCTCGATGAGGAAGGTCGGTTTCTTTGCCAGATAGTCGGCAGGCGTAGCGAAACGCTGGCCGCCGGGGTATCCGGTGTGACGCGTGTAGACCTTGTCGGTCATTTTGTTGCCCGTGAGCTTCACCTTCTCCGCGTTGATGACGATGACGTAGTCACCACAGTCGACGTGGGGTGTGTAGCTGGGCTTGTTCTTGCCTCGGAGGATCTTCGCGACCTGCGATGCAAGACGTCCCAATACCTCGTTCGTAGCGTCGATCACCACCCATTCCTTGGTGACGGTCGCAGCGTTCGCCGAGATAGTCTTGTAGCTTAATGAATCCACTGTTTTTACGTTTAATTTAACTTATTGTAATCCGTTCCCCGCACATTGCGGGTGCGCAAAGGTACGAAAAAGTTTCTGATCTGCAAAAACAAATGAAAATCAAAATCGAAAACCGCGCAAAAAAACCGCAACGGCCCCGTATTCAGGAGAGTTGCGGCATTCCGAAGCAGGAGCGCGGCGTTAGCGGGCGCCCTTGGCAGGCAGGCGGCAGGCGGGCGGCTGTGTCAATACGAACGGGATGAACCCCGGTTCCGGCCGGCGGCGCCGCTCGGGAACCGCAGTTCCGAGCGAATTTTGAAATCGACCGGCAGCGTGTATTCCACCCGGACGAGCGCACCGTCCTGCCTGCCCGGCGTCCACCGCGGCGCACGTCCAAGCACGCGAGCGACCGCTTCCGAAAATTGCGGATGCGGCGACTCGAGGATCTCCACCATCGTAATCCGCCCCTCCTTGTCGACGACGAATGCCGCGACCACACGCCCCTGCACGCCCCGTTTCAGCATGTCCGACGGGTACCTCACTTCAGCCATCACCCAACTCCGGAATTTATCCAGCCCGCCTCCGAAGAACTTCGGCATGACCTCGACCACCCGGTAAGCGTCTTTATCGCTGTATTCCGCTCCGGCGGCCCCGGGACCGAAGGCGACCGGCATCGAGACCCCGAAACGAACCCGCTCTCCGTCAATCGTCGCCGGAGTCCACGCAGGAGCCGCGGCAATGGCCTGACGCACCGTCTGTTCCAAAGCATCCTCGTCCCGGTATTTCGGTTTGGGGGCAGGAGTCACCCGCCCGTCCTTTCCGACGACAAACCGCAGGATCAGTTTCCGCGGCTCCGTGAGCGCACCCGGACCCATCAGGCTGTCGACCTGCCGCTGCACCCACGCACGAAACCCGTCCGGACCGCGCCGCAGAACAGGGGCATCCTATCGGCCGTCGTATGGATGTCGCACTCCTCGGCGCAAAGCCCCAGCTCCTCCTGTCCCGCAGGAGGGGCGACCAGCCGGAAGACGAATCGCATCTCCAGCTCCGTTTTTACAGGTTTCCCCTTCGTCCGTCCGGGCGACCATTTCGGCGACAGGGCGATCGTCTTGCAGAGCCGGTCGGCAAAATGCCGCTCCTCGCAATGCGTGACCTTCAGATCGGTCAGCGTCCCGTTTTTGTCGATGGCGAACACAACTTCAACCTTCGCCTCATCCCCGACATCGTAGCGATCGGCCGGAAACCGCAGGTTGCGGATCACCCAGATTTTGAAGCATTCCGGACGGCTTCCCTGAAAAGAGGGGTCCATCTTTTCGGGCCAAAGGCTGGCCGCCGCACCGGCGTTTTTTCCGGGGGTCTTTTCCTCTCCGGCGGTTTTCGCGGCGGTCGCAGCCGCATGCAGCGACGCAAGGCCGAAAAGCACCATAAACAAGCGTTTCATAATAAGGCAGGAGTTTTAGGTTTCATAAATATAGCGAAAAATGCGAGACTTGCAACGGCACAGGCGCAAAAAAGAGGGTCCGGCGAACCGAAACCCTCTTGCAACCGTATCGGGCCGTGCGGCCCGGAACGCGATTCCCTATCCGAGGAACGAAAGCAGAATGCCCGCGGCGACCGCCGAACCGACCACGCCGGCCACGTTGGGACCCATGGCGTGCATCAGCAGGAAGTTCGAGGGATCGGCCTTCTGGCCCTCGGTCTGCGACACGCGGGCGGCCATCGGGACGGCCGAAACGCCGGCCGAACCGATCAGCGGATTGATCTTGTTGTCGCCCTTCGAGAAGAAGTTCATCACCTTGGCGAGCAGCACGCCGCCGGCGGTTCCCATCGCGAAGGCGATCACGCCCAGCACGAGGATGAACAGCGTCCGCGGATTGAGGAACGCCTCGGCCGTAGCCGTAGCTCCCACCGTGAGACCCAGGAAGATGACGACAATGTTCATCAGTTCGTTCTGCACCGTCTTCGACAGACGGTCCACCACGCCGCACTCCTTCATCAGGTTGCCCAGCATGAGACAGCCGACGAGCGGAGCGGCCGACGGCAGCAGCAGCGCGATGATCACGGTGATGATCAGCGGGAAGAGGATCTTCTCGGTCTTCGACACCGGACGCAGCTGGCGCATCTTGATCTTACGCTCCTTCTCGGTGGTCAGCATGCGCATGATCGGCGGCTGGATCACCGGCACGAGGGCCATGTAGGAGTAGGCGGCCACGGCGATCGGGCCGAGCAGCTCGGGAGCCAGAATCGCGGTCAGGTAGATCGACGTGGGACCGTCGGCGCCGCCGATGATGCCGATCGAACCGGCCTCGGCTGGCGAGAATCCGAGCGCATAAGCGCCGATGAACGTGAGGAAAATACCAAGCTGCGCCGCGGCTCCCAGCAGGAAGCTCTTGGGGTTGGCGATCAACGGGCCGAAGTCGGTCATGGCGCCCACGCCCACGAAGATAAGGCAGGGATAGATGCCGAGCTTCACGCCCAGATAGAGGTAATCGAGGAGTCCCGCCTGGGCGACGAAAATATCCCAGTGGACGTGCCCCCCGGCAAAAAGTTCCGTATGGTAGAGGTTCGCTCCGGGAAGGTTCGTCAGCAGCATGCCGAACGCGATGGTCAGCAGCAGCAGCGGTTCGAACTTATGTTTGATGGCCAGGTACAGCAGAAAGAAGGCCACACAGATCATAATCAGACTGCCCCACCCCATGTTGGCTATCAGACCGGCCACGCCCGTCGATTCGGCAAAGGTTTCAAGGCTTTCCAGCACGAAATTGGAGCTGGAAGTCAATGCATTCCACATAGTCCTACCCGATTACGATTAAAACGTCGCCTTCCATGACCGTAGCGCCCTGCTGCACGAGAATCTGCTTCACGACACCGGCGCGGTCGGCGTCGATGTTGTTCTCCATCTTCATGGCTTCGAGCACGACGAGCGTCTGTCCTGCCGCGACGGTATCGCCCACGGCCACCTTCACGCTCAACACGGTGCCCGGCAGCGGGCATTTCACGCTGGAACCCGACGTCGAAGGCGCGGGAGCGATGCGCGGCGAAGGAGTGGCCGTCGAGGGAGTGATCATGGCGCTGTTGGCCGACTTGGGGGCCGGGGACACCTGGGGTTTGGAGACCGTCGAGGCTTTCGCGCCCTCGATCTCGACTTCGTAATCCACGCCGTTGACCACGACGTGCGCTACCGTCGAGGCCTCGTTCACGTCGTCGATCTGGACGTTGTAATTATGTCCGTTGATTTTCAAAGAGTAATCTTTCATTTTCTTTTTTGGGTTGTCTTGTTCCGACGCAGGGTCCTATCTCCGGTCGGGAAGCTGGGTTAAACCGTGAATTTTCGAATTCCAGGGCGAATAGGCCCGCTTGATGTTGAGAATGGTCAGCACCTCGGACTCGCGGTCGTGCAGGGCGCCCTTGTAGATCTTGAGCGCCGTAGCGATGGCTGCGATCTCCTCCTCGCTGATCATCGGCTGGGCGTCGACCTTCCTGCCGCTCGCCGGACGGACCCGGAAGCAGGCCCCGAAGGCCTTCATAATGAAGATCAGCGCCACTAGCAGGATAAACACCAGGCTGAACCCGATCAGCGACACCCAGAGTATCTCGGACCATCCCCAGTTCATAACTGTCAGTATTGTCATCTTTTCAGTCTGTTAGAGAGGAATGTTCGAATGTTTCTTCGCGGGGTTCTGCAAACGCTTCGTAGCCAGCGACTGCAAGGCGCGGATCACACGGAAACGCGTGTTGCGCGGCTCGATCACGTCGTCGATATAGCCGTAGCGTGCGGCGTTGTAGGGGTTGGAGAACTTGTCGTTGTACTCCTGCTCCTTCTCGGCGATGAACTTCGCCTTCTCCTCCGGTTTGTCGGCCAGCTCCTTCAGCTCCTTGCCGTAGAGCACCTCGACGGCGCCGCTGGCGCCCATCACGGCGATCTCGGCCGTCGGCCATGCGTAGTTGATGTCGCCGCGGATGTGCTTCGACGACATGACGATGTATGCGCCTCCGTAAGCCTTGCGCAGCGTCACAGTGATCTTCGGCACGGTGGCCTCGCAGTAGGCGAACAGCAGCTTCGCGCCGTGGGTGATCACGCCGCCGTACTCCTGGGTCGTACCCGGCAGGAAGCCCGGAACGTCCACCAGCGTCACGATCGGGATGTTGAACGCGTCGCAGAAACGCACGAAGCGCGCAGCCTTGCGGCTGGCGTTGATGTCCAGCACGCCGGCCATGAACTTGGGCTGGTTGGCGATGATGCCCACCGACTGGCCGTTGAAACGCGCGAAGCAGGTGATGATGTTCTTGGCATAGCCTGCGGCCGATTCGAGGAACTCGCCGTTGTCGACGATGGCCTTGATCACCTCGGTCATGTCGTAGGGCTTGTTGGCGCTGTCGGGAATGATCTCGTTGAGCGAATCCTCCAGACGGGTGATCTTATCGGTGCAGACGGCCAGCGGAGCGTCCTCCATGTTGTTCTGCGGCATGTAGGAGATCAGCTTCTTGATCAGCCCGATACCCTCCTCCTCGGTGTCGACGGCGAACTGCGCCACGCCCGACTTGGTGGTGTGCATCAGGGCGCCGCCCAGCTGCTCCTGCGTCACGTCCTCGCCCGTCACGGTCTTCACGACCTTCGGGCCGGTGAGGAACATGTTCGAGGTCTCCTTCTTCATAATGATGAAGTCGGTCAGCGCGGGCGAATAGACCGCACCGCCTGCGCAGGGGCCGAAGATGGCCGAAATCTGCGGAATGACGCCCGACGACATCACGTTGCGCTGGAAGATGTTGGCGTAACCGGCCAGGGCGTTGACGCCCTCCTGGATACGCGCGCCGCCCGAGTCGTTCATGCCGATGCAGGGCGCGCCGTTGCGCATGGCCATGTCCATCACCTTGCAGATCTTGTCGGACATCGACAGCGACAGCGAACCGGCCGTCACGGTGAAATCCTGTGCGAAGACATAAACCAGACGTCCGTCGATCGTGCCGTAACCCGTCACCACGCCGTCGCCGAAGGTGTGCTTGCGATCCATGCCGAAATCGTAGCAGCGGTGGGTCACAAACATATCGAACTCCTCGAACGAACCTTCGTCGAGGAGCATCTGAATACGCTCGCGGGCCGTGTACTTGCCCTTATCGTGCTGTTTGTCGATCGCCTTCTGGCCGCCGCCGAGACGCGCGGTTTCGCGGTTCTCGATCAGTTTGTTGATCTTTTCCTGTATCTGGCTCATAATCCTATTTGTTTTTGTTTTCGCAAAGCTCCGTCAGAATGCCCTGGGTCGATTTCGGGTGCAGGAAGGCGATGGTCATGCCCTCGGCGCCCTTGCGGGGGGTCTTGTCGATCAGACGGATGCCCTTGGCCTCCGCGTCGGCGAGCTGCTCCTCGATGTTTTCGCAGGCCAGCGCCATGTGGTGAATGCCGACGCCGCGGTTCTCGATGTACTTTGCGATCGTCGAATCCTCCGAAGTCGGCTCCAGCAATTCGATCTTGGTCTGCCCCAGCATGAAGAACGCCGTGCGGACCTTCTGGTCGGCGACCTCCTCGATGGCATAGCACTTCAGGCCCAATACGTTCTCCCAGTAGGGAATCGCCTCGTCGAGACTCTTCACGGCAACGCCAAGATGCTCGATATGAGAAACTTTCATAGCAAAATTTAAATTTAAGTTAGTGGATATTCGTATGTTGTTTCGTTCGTTGTTATTTTGCGAACACAAAGATAGACGAATCTTTCAGAACCGCCAAAATTCGGAGTACTTTTTTTGGCAATAACTTCGGGTTCGGAATTCGCAGGAAATGTCCGGAAAGGCGATTCGTTCCGGCGGAGCCTCCGGCGGCCTGCGGTTTGAAAGCCGGGGTTACAGCGACGTGTAAATCTGCATCAGCCGTTCCGCCACGGCGTATTCGGAGAACAGTTCGGCGCGGCGGCGTTCGCGCTCCTGCATCGTGCGGCGCCACGACACGTCTTCCAACGCGTTTTCGAGCGCCGCGAGAACCTCGCCCCGCGCCTCCGGACGCACATAGGCGGCGGCCTCTCCGGCGGCTTCGCGATTGACCTGCGTGTCGCTCAAGACCATCGGCAAACCCGCCCGCAGGGCCTCGACCACGGGGACGACCGACGCCTCGGCATCGGCGTCGGGCAGATAGGCGAAGACCCGCGCCAGACGGAACAGCGCCGGAAGGTCCGAAGGGGTCAGTTCGTAGATGAAATCCACCCGTGCGGCGATGCGGCGGGCGCGGGCATAGCCCAGCAGATAGTCGGACCAGGCCGTGCGGCGGCCGCAGACGACCACCCCGGCCGGGGACGCAGCGTCGGCCAGAGCCGCGAAAACCGCCTGATGGTTGTGCCGCGGCTCGACGGTCCCTATCATCAATATAAAATGCTCTGGAAGAGCATACTTGCGGCGCACGTGTTCAAGTTCCGCTTGAGATGGATTTCCGCGCGGAGCCGGAACCGCCAGCGGCACCATGACCTCGATCTTCGAAGGGTCGATATTGAGGCGTTCCGACAGCTCCTCGCGGGCCGGAGCGCTGACCGTGATGACCCGGCCCGCCCGCCGGAGCGCACGGCGGTAGAGCGTCAGGACGAAAAGCCGTTCGGCAAACGTATAGAGATGCGGATAGCGCAGGAAATTGAGATTCGGGACCGTCATCACCGAAGGCACGCGCCGCAGATGCACGGACAACGGCAGCGACGACCTAAAGCCGTGGTAGAGGTCAACACCATCATTCACCTCTGCGCCAATGATATATTCATGCTCCGGAGCGTAGCGCGCCAGCACGCTGGCGAGGTGCTGGAAGTAAGTCCCGCGGAGTGCGGCGGGAGCCGTGTCGAGTCCTATTTTCATAACTTGATTCTAAAAAATTGGTCCATATGCCAAATAATTGTTATCTTTATCGAATAAAACAAGGCTCTCTTATGAAGAAAGTGCTGCTTATATGGCTGTTGGCCGCAGGTTTCGCATCCGCGGGAGCCACGGCCCAGAACATCGCCCTCGGCGAACGCGTTCCCGAACTCAAAATCCAGACGTGGCTCGACAACCGCCAGCCCGAACCGGCCCCGACGACCTACATCGAATTTTTCCATTCGACGAATCCCGCGTGCAAAACCTCGCTCGAACGCCTGAAGGAAATCACGGGCAAATCGGGTACCAAACTGCGCGTGATCGTCGTGACGAAGGAGGACCCCGCGAAAATAGCCCCGCTGCTGCGCCCCTACCTCTCGGAACGGATCTCCGTGGGCCTCAACGCCGAAAAGAGTTTCACGGCGTTCGGCGTCAGCTACCTGCCGTTCGGCGTGCTGACCGACGCCAAGAACCGCACCCTCTGGATGGGCAATTCCCTGCAAATCAACGAAAAACTGATCGAACAATCAACACGCTGACACACCATGTCGTTCACCAGGATAGACCATTACGAAAAAGAGTACGCAGACACGCATCACGACACAGCCCTCAACGTCACGCAAGGCGTTGAAGAACAACCGATAGTAAGCCCCTACTTCAAGCGGCGCAAGAAGCGCGCTCTCTCCACCGGAGAGTACGTCGAGGGCATTCTCGCGGGCAATATCACCACCCTCTCGCAGGCCATCACGCTCGTCGAATCGTCAAACCCCAACCACTATGCACAGGCGCAGGAGATCATCGAAGCGTGCCTCCCGCACGCCGGGAAATCGGTCCGCATAGGCATCACGGGCGTCCCGGGAGCCGGCAAATCAACCTTCATCGAAGCCATCGGCAACATGGTCGCGGGGCTGCGCCACAAGCTGGCGGTGCTGGCCATAGACCCTTCGTCGGAGCGCAGCGGCGGCTCGATTCTCGGCGACAAAACCCGCATGGAGAGCATCTGCAACAACCCTTCGGTCTTCGTGAGGCCCTCGCCCTCGGCGGGATCGCTCGGCGGAGTGGCCCGAAAGACTCGCGAGACGATCGTGCTGTGCGAGGCCGCGGGATTCGACGTCATCTTCATCGAAACGGTGGGCGTCGGACAGTCGGAAACCGCCGTGCACTCGATGGTGGACCTCTTCATGCTATTGCAGATTTCCGGTGCGGGAGACGAACTGCAAGGCATCAAGCGCGGCATCATGGAGATGGCCGACCTGATGGTCATCACCAAGGCCGACGGAGAGAACATACACAAGGCCGAACTGGCACAGACCCAGTTCCAGGGGGCCTTGAGGCTTTTCCCCGTACCCGAATCGGGATGGCGGCCCAAGGTCTACACCTCGTCGGCGGTGGCCCGGACGGGGCTGGAGGAGGTCTGGAAAGGCGTGGAGGAGTACCTCGACCACATTCAGAAAAACGGCTATTTCCAGCACAACCGCAACCGGCAGAACAAATACTGGATGTACGAGTCGATCAACGAGGCGCTGCGCGGAAGTTTCTACCGCGACCCGGCCGTGGAGGCGTGCATCGGAGCGTACGAGAAACGCGTGCTGGAGGACAAAATCTCATCGTTCATCGCCGCCAAGGAGTTGCTGGAGATCTATTTCAAGGACGCCCGGACGCTGGAATGACCCGTGTCACAGTCCGGCGGGCGGGTTGCCGGCAGGTGGATATGCCCATAATACAGCCCTTATAATCGTTAAAATTTCGAGCCATGAAACAAGGACGCTTTTACCTGGCTGCGGCGATATTGCTGCTTGCTTCAGGTTGTGAAAAAGAGGACGGAGAGAACACAGACGACTCTAAATGGACACACCCGCTGACAACGACCCTTCACAGAACCGATCCCGGAGGAGAGCAGAGTACATATGTGATAACGTACACCTACGACGCAAAAGATCGGCTGACCGGAACCCGGAACTCGAGAGACGGCGTTACGGAAACGACAACTTCGGACTACGTATATGACGGCAAAACGGTGACATACACGGAAAAAACATGGGCCGGTGAAACCCTGTGGAATTCGCAAAAATTCAAACGCACTTATCTGGATGACGCTCTCGAAAAGGTTTTGGAAGAACGGATAACGGACAAGGACGACCATATCATCCAACGGATTTGCAACGAATACGACCAGCAGGAACGGCTGGTCCACAGTTTGGAATATTCCAGAGGGAATAGTAAAGTATCCGAAACAAAATACACCTACGACGGAAAACTGGTAATCTGTGACAAATATTGGCTCAAGAATACAGGCGAAGTATCGGCTGTAAGCAAATACATAATCACATACTCCGACGATGAACTGACGAAACTGCTTATTCACGGCTGTCTGGCTGCCGAAGAAACGGCCGAACGCCCATGGGATTGGGTAAGACATTACAGTTACGATTACCGGGGACGCCTCAACGGAATTACGTACGAAGCGGAAGGTAAGCTCGTCTGGGAGACCCGCAACTACGTATATGGGAACAAATCCCTCACTTGCGAAAACCGGGAGGTGCATTATGGCACGGATATTATAACCATATCTGAAACAACCTACAAACACTGACACCGATCTCCGGCAAAACAGCCCCGCCCTCCCGGAGATTTCCGGGGATAAAAAACAGAGGTGTAAAAAAGTGTAAAGCAAAAGATAATCAAATAATTATACACTTTTCTTCAGTGCCTTTGTTTTAGAGAAAAAGTAGAATAAGGTAATGTTAAACGAGGTTTCGGTTTCCAAATCGTTACCTCGTTTCTTTCGCTCTATTATTCATAGAAACGTGA
>NZ_QTXM01000017.1:0-69244 GCF_003461645.1 Alistipes sp. AF14-19 | reverse complement strand
AGTCCCGTCGCGAAGAGCGTGCGGAACAGGGTGCGGCTTGGGTTCGATTTCATAAGTTCAATATTAGAGGTTTCTTGATTGGCGGTTGTCGTGTCCGAAAATCACCCGGTTCGTCCCCTTTGTAAAACGGGAAGTTTCGTTTTGCAAAGGAAAGAGATTGCGAATGCTTTCGTGAATTTTTACAAAAGTAATTATTTTAACGGAGCAAACGAACGCGGAAGGCATAAAAAAATGTCACAGCAGTATGAATTTGTGACATTTTTTCTGGTTACGGGTCGTGGCGGGCGGTTACCTGCGGCCTTTACCGGCCGCAGATTCCGGAACGACAGTTTCCTGCTCCACGCCGATGGTGCGTGTTTCGTTCCCGCAGGTGACGGTCAGCGTGGCTTTGCGGGGTGCGCCCGTTTCGTTGGTCGTGTAGGTCATCGTGATCTCGCAGGGACCGGCCGCCTCCGCGGGCGTCACGGTCATCCAGTCGGGAATGCCGGTCAGCGTCCATGCGCCGGGGGCCGATACGATCATGCGCTGCATGCCTTCCTGTTGGGAGAAGGTCCATTGGGCCGTCGATACGGCGAAGTCGGGGGTTTTCACTTCGTCGTCGTCGCATCCCGTTACGGACAGTGCGGCCAGGCCGACGAGTATTGAACAGAGCAGTTTTTTCATCTCTTTATCTTGTTGTTTGGCGTGTGACAATGGGTTAATAGCCGGGGTTCTGCACCAGGTTGGGATTCTTGTTGATCTGGCTCATGGGAATGGCCAGCCAGTAGCTCTTCGGCGCTTCGAAGACGCGGACGCGGCCTCCCTGATTGGCCGGGATCACCTGGTAGAAATCCTCCTGGGTCTTGCCGTCCCGGTTCCACGAGCGGGGTTCCTTGTTCATCACCTCGGGAGCCTCCTTCCAGCGGCGCAGGTCGTGGAAACGGCGTCCTTCGAACAGGAATTCGATCGAACGCTCCTGGTGCAGCACCTTGCGCAGTTCGCTGCCCGAGGGAATGCCGCCCACCAAGGCCCACGAATCCTGGAAGCGGGGCAGCCCGCAGCGTTTGCGCACCCGGTTGAGGTATTCGAGGCTCAAGGGGCTCAACGACCCGTTGTATTCGAAGTCCGCTTCGGCGTAGTTGTAGAACAGTTCCGGAAGCCGCAGGTAGGGATAGGCGTATTTGCGGTAGTTGTAGGAGTTCTTCGACTGGTTGTAGGTGCTCGATTTGTGAATCCATTTCTGGCAGAGGTAACCCGTGCAGCTCTGGTATTCGTCGGTCTCCTTGAGCGTCGAGCCGTGCAGTTCGCCGCCGCGGAGCTGGAGCGTGAGGATTTTGTCGTCGATCTCGAACGTGCCGCGGTCGAAACCGATCGAGGCGTAGAAGCGGGGTTCGCGGTTGCGGTGCAGGCGGGCGGTGTTGTCGCCCGGGGCGACGCTGTACAGGTCCTCGTCCTTGGTCAGCGGGTCGACGTCGAGCGGCAGCCCGTTCTTGGTGTAGTACATCTCGACGGCCTCCATCGTCGGCACGAGAGTCGTTTTCCAGCCTTTCGACATGTTGCCCTTGATCGAACGCGGTCCGCCGTAGCGCTGCAAAGCCTGAATGCCGCTCTGCGCGCCTTTGGCCAGGATGAATTCGGCTCCGTTCCAAGGCTCTTCGACGAAGGTGTCGTGGTAGTTCTTGCGGCCGCGTTCGTCGTCGGGCAGGCTCGAATCGGCCGAGGTGTAGAGGTCGTATTTCGGCTTTTTCGTGTCGGGATTGATCTCGTCCGCGAGGGCGATCGCCGCCGCTGCCGCGTCCAGCGCCCGTTTCCACTTTTCCGGATCGTAGGTCGTGCTCATCAGGGGCGTGCCGTCGGGGTTGTTGAACCCTATGTAGTCGGGATTGCCGTTGACCAGCGGCGAGGCGGCGTAGAGCAGCAGGCGGGCCTTGTAGCTGAGCGCGGCCATTTTCGTGGGAAGTCCCAGTTCGGACTCGCCGACCACGTCGGGCAGCAGCCCGGCGGCCCGGTCGTAACACTCGGCGATGTACTTCACGCACTCGTCGTAAGGCGTCCGCGGAGTGAGGATCTCCGATTCGGGCGCGTCGATGGGAATGAACTTCTTGACCAGTACGATCGGTCCGTAGTATTCGAGCAGGCACTGGTGGTAATATCCCACGAGGAACCACGCTTCGCCCGCGTAGCGGTCGGCGTTTTCCTGCGAGACTGCGGGAACTTTGTAGATGTTGTCCAGCAGGTAGAAACAGTAGCGTATGCCGCGGTAGATGTCGTAGTTCGTGCCGCCGCTGGTGCAGTTCGGGGCCCAGCGGCCGAAATAGGTCAGGTTGGCGTTCTCCTCGCCGTAGAGCAGGCTCTTGCTCGAAAAATAGTAGGTCGTGCCGCGCGCTCCGGTGATGAAGTCGTCGCCGGCGAACTGGTCGGGCGACCAGTCGTACCCGATCAGGTTGGGCATGTAGGTCTGCATGTAGTAGCGGTAGTTCTCGGCCTGCTCCTCCGTTTTCCAGATATCCTCTTCGGTGGCTTTGCCTTCGGGCACCACGTCGAGGTAGGAGCAGGAGCATAGCAGCAGCAGTGAAAGTGCGAAGATTATCTTTTTCATGGTCTTTTGCTGTGTTTGGGTTAGAAATTGAACTGGAATCCGAGGTTGTACGTCCGCTGGAGCGGGTATCCCAGGCCGTTGCCCGAACCCTTTTCGGGGTCCCAGTACTTGAACGGGGCGAAGGTCAGCAGGTTGGTTCCCGAGACGTAGACGCGCATTTTCTTGTAGGTGTAGCCGATCTCGGCGGTCTTCAGGCGCAGCATCTTGCCGTTGCGCACGTAGAGCGTGCTGGCCTTGGTGTTGTTGTTGTTCCACAGCGGCGACAGGCGCGGGTAGAGAGCCTTGGGATTGGGGTCGTCCTCGCTCCAGTGTTCGTCGGCGATCCACTGCATCAGTCCCGAACCGGGCGTCGCGGCTGTCGCGAAGGGGTGGTAGTTGTACATGAGGATCGACACCTTGCCCTGTCCCTGGAAGAAGGCCGAGCAGTCGAATCCCTTGTATTTGAGCGAAAAGCCGAATCCGTAGATGATCTCCGGGACGGTCGGGTTGCCCGTCCAGCACATGTCGTTGTCGTCGATGATCTTGTCATCGTTCAGGTCGCGGTATTTCACGTCGCCCGGGCGGATGGGGTAGGTCGTGGCGTAGATGTCCTGCGAGGGCGAGGAGGCGATCTCTTCCTCGTCCCTGAAAAGCCCTTCGGCGATCAGGCATTGGATCGAGTTGATCGGATGTCCGGCCTTGTACTGGTAGGCCCATTTGTATTTGGGTTCGTCCATTTCGACGATCTCGTTGTGGGCGTAGGTGAACGTGCCGCGCAGCGAGAGGATCAGGTCCTTCGAGAAGGCCTTGTTGTAGTCGACCGAGATGTCGACGCCGCTGTTGTCGACCTTGCCGATGTTGGCCCACGGCGTGATGCCCGACATGCCGAAGGTCGAGGGCAGCGACGTGCGCTGCATGAAGATGCCCGAGCGTTTCTCCTTGAACCAGTCGAAGATGATGTTCAGGCTGTCGAACAGGCCGATCTCCACGCCGATGTCGAGTTTGCGGCTCTCCTCCCACGTGGCGTTGGGGTTGCCGTAGACGGAGAGGATGGGACCGTACTTACGCTCGAAGTTGTTGCCGATATAGACGTCGTAGCCCTGTCCCATGTCGACGGTCGTGAGGTAGGGGAAGCGGTCCGCATAATCCTTCGAGATCACGTCGTTGCCGACCAGTCCGTACGAAGCGCGGAGTTTGAACAGGTTGACCTGTTCCTTGATCCCCTTCCAGAACGGCTCGTTCGAAATCACCCAGCCCACGGCCACCGACGGGAAGAATCCGAAGCGTTTGCCCGCGGCGAAGTTCTCCGAGCCGTTGTAGCCGAAGTTGGCTTCGAACAGGTAGCGTTTGTCGAAGCCGTAGGTGACGCGTCCGGCGAGTCCCTGCTGGCGGTAGGGCAGCGCGGCGTACTCCTGCTCGTCCGAGATGTTCATGTTGCGCTCCTTCTGCATGTAGACGATCGTCGCTCCGACATCGTGTTTGCCGAACGTGCGGGCGTAGTCGATCTTGGCCTGGAACGCCAGCTCGCGGTAACCGTCCTTGCCGCGCGTCGTGCCCAGGTAGGTGGTTCCGGTGTTGGTCGAGTTGCTGGTGTAGCTGTAATTGCCCGCCTCGTCGATATTGTAGTCGGTCAGCTGGTACATGAACGGCGTGAACGAACGGTAGACGGCCGAGTAGACGCGGTTGTAGAAGGTCGCCATGCCCGTTGCGCTCAGGCCCTTGGTGATGAAGTCGAGGTTCTGGTTGACGGTCAGCGCCGAGGTGAAGTGGCCGCGGAACTGGTCGCCGTAGCCGCGGCACAGCTGGGCGTAGGGGTTGGTGAAGAAGCCGCTGTTCCAGGCGTTGTTGGTTCCGAAGCGCACGAACGTGTCCGATTCCTCGCCGGGCAGCGTCGCGGGGAATTCGCAGGGCATGCCGGTCATGGCGTAGGCGAAGAGGTCAGAGACGCTCTGGATCGGGGCGTGGCGGTAGTGCAGCTGGGTGTTCATCTTCAGCGATACGCGGGTGGTCTTGGTGGCGTCGGCCGAGACATTGGCCTGGAACAGGTATTTCTGGGCGTTGATGTTGGTGTCGAATTTCGAGGCTTCGGGCTTGCGCATGATGCCGTTCTCGTTGTAGACCGAGGCGTTGAGGAAGTAGTCGATCTTCTTGGCTCCGCCCGTCATGTTGAAGTTGAAGTTCTGGTTGAAGGTGCAGTCCTTGAACAGCATGTCGTACCAGTCGACGTTGGGGTAGACGTAGGGGTCGAGTCCCAGTTTGGTTCCCATGATCTTCTCGTTGCTGTAATAGGGCTTTTCGCCGCGCGTGGTGCGGGCCTCGTTGAAGGTCTCCATGTAGGTGATGCCGTCGGCGACCTTCGGAACGCGGGTCGGGGCCGAGGCGCCGAACTCGGCGCGCAGGTTGATGGTCATTTTCTCCGAGTCGCGGCCGTTTTTCGTGGTGATGATCATCACGCCGTTGGCTCCGCGCGAACCGTAGAGGGCCGTGGCCGTGGCGTCCTTGAGCACCGAGAACGACTCGATGGTCTCGGGCGGGATGTTGTTGAGCATCTGGTTGGTGATTTCCACGCCGTCGAGGATCAGCAGCGGCGACTGTCCCGATCCGAAGGTCGAGATTCCGCGGATCCAGAAATTGGCGCCGTCGGCGCCCGGCTCGCCCGATTTCTGCACGGCGATCACGCCGGCGATCTTGCCGCTGAACGAGGTCGAGAGGTTGCTCGACGAGGTTTGCAGGTCGCTCGGCTTGACCGACTGCACGGCGCCCACGAGCGACTCTTTCTTCTGCACGCCGAAGCCGACCACCACCACGTCTTCGAGTTTGTTCGAAGCGTCGGCCAGCGTGATGAGTTTGAAGAGGTGGATGTCCCGGACGGAAATTTTCTTGGTGTCGTAGCCCAGGAACGAAACGGTGACCGTCTTGGCCGAAGCGGGCACGGTCAGTTTGTAGTTGCCGCCGGCGTCGGTGGTCGTGCCGACGTTCGTGCCCTCAACATAGATGTTGGCTCCGACGATGGGCTGGTTGTCGGCCGAGGAGATGACCGTTCCGGCGACGGTCATCTCCCCGTTCGGGGCCGTCGGGGCGGAGACCGGCGAGCGGCGGGAGATGGTGACCAGTTTCCCCCCCCCCTTTGACGGTATAGCGCAGCGATTTGTCGAGCACCGTGTCGAGCACGGTCTGAAGCGTCGCGTCCTTGAACGTTGCCGTGACCGGCCTGCTGACGTCGACGTCCTCGTTTTCGAAGAGGATCGAGTAGCCGGTTTGCCGCTCCACCTCTTCCAGCACCGTTTTCAGCGGAACGCTCCGGAAGGCTTTGGTGACGGTTTGCGCGTTGAGGGCGACTGTCAGCAGCAGGCACGGGATCAACGCTGCAATCTTCTTGAATAGGAGATTTACATGCATAAGTTTTAAGATTTAGGTTTGTTTGGAAAGAAGTTTTTTCAGGGTTCGGTTTTTCGGGGGCGGCTGTCGACGCGGTAACCGCAGGTGTCGCGCCTGACGCTGATCGGCAGGATGTCGCACAACCCGCCCATGATTGATTCGATGTCCTGCGCCTCGGTGATTGATATGCGGAAGGTCTTGTCGTCGAACGCGTCGGTGCAGAGTTCGATCTTCACGTCGTATTCGCGGGCGAGCCGCCGGAGCAGGGCCGGGAGGGAGATCGCGTCGTAGCGGATGATGCCGTCGATCCAGCTGCGGAACTGGTCGGTGTCGACCTGCCTGCGCGACGCCTCCATCGTCCGGCAGTCGTAGGTGATCAGGTCGCCCGGAACCATCGTTTCCGTGCTGCGGGACGATTCGAATTGCAGCGAGCCTTCCATCAGCGCGGCCAATACGTCGGGGTCTTCGTCGTAGGCCGAGATGTTGAACCGGGTGCCCAGCACGGTGAACGTGCAGCCCCGGGCCTGCACCCGGAAGGGGAGGTCGGCGTTGCGGGCCACCTCGAAGTAGGCTTCGCCCGAAAGGCCGATGTCGCGCGACGAGCGGTTGAAATCCGACCGGTAGCTCAAGGTCGATCCGGCGTTGAGCCACACCTGGCTGCCGTCGGGCAGCGATATGCGGCTGTTGGTTCCCTGGGGAGCCTGTACGGAGAACATTTGCACGGGGTCTTCGGTGTGTATGAGGTGCCGGGTGGTGAAGGCCGAGATCAGGATGAGCACGGCTGCTGCCGCCGAGAACCGCAGCCAGCGCCGGCGGGCGCGGATTCGGTTCTCGCGCCGTTCTATTTTTCCGTTGAGCCGGGCGAGCGAACGGAGGACGTCGGCCGACGGCACGTGCCGTTGCTTCCATTCGCGTTCCCATTCGCGCATCAGGGCGGCGTTTTCCGGCGAGGCGGCGAGGAATCCGAAGAGTTCGCACTCTTCTTCGGGGGCGATGGGTCCTTCGAAATAGCGGACGGCGAGTTCTTTCAGGCTTTCGTTCATGGGGTCGGTTGTTGTACGCATACATACATACAACAATCGGGGCGGATTTTACCCCCCCCCGGTTCCGGAAAAATTCGCATATTTTTTGAAATTCGCCTCTGGAAGGCTTCAGGACGGCTGGTTCATCAGCCAGGCGAGGATCAGTATTTGCAGGTAAATGGATTGTTCGCGTTCGAGGGCTTCGGCGAAGATGCGCAGGGCGCGCTGGATGTGCCGCTCGACCGTATGCAGGGAGATGTGGAGCCGTTCGGCTATTTCCCGGTTCTTCAACCCCTGGAACCGGCTGAGCAAAAACACTTCGCGGCAGCGTGCGGGCAGCGAGTCCATGATGCGCTGTATCTGCTGTTCCAACTCCTGGTACAGGTAGGGATGCCCGTTTTCGGCGAAGGAGAAATCGTAGTTGTAAAGACGCTCCTCCCCGATTTTCGCCCGGGCCAGGCAGCTGATCGTGTATTTGTCGACGATGCTTTTGTGCTTCAGGTAATTGAGGCATCGGTTGCGGGTCATGGCGAACAGCAGCATGCGGGCCTCTTCGGGGTCGAGGGGGGCTTGCCGGTCCCACAGCGCCATGAAGCAGTCGTGAACCAGGTCCTGCGCCTCGATGGGGTTGTTGACGAAACGCAGCGCATAGGCCGTCAGCCGGGGTTGGCAGTCGATGTAGAGCCGTTCGAAATCATACCGTTTGGATTCGCTGTGCATTTGTCGGGTCCGTCCTGATGCTTTTTTGTTTTGGGCGGTTTCCGCCGCTTTTCGGGGGTGAAACCGAGGCAAATATAATCAAAAAAGTAAAAAAATGCCGCAGACGCTCTGAAAATATCTGCGGCATGGGGCGTGTTTCGACGCCGGTGCGGGCTACTTGTAAAGCCCGGCGACGGTGAAGTCGAGTATCTTGCCGAAGCCGTCGAACACCAGCGCGTTCGGCTGGTCGAGCTGTCCGCTGCCGAAGTTGATCTGCGGCACGACGTGTATCTTGTCGTTCCCGTCGTCCTTCGAGGTGACCACCGTCACCGCGCGGCTGCTCCATGCCAGCGAGGCGTTGCTCGGAAGGGTCGACGAGCCGTCGTAGTTCTCCATGGCGTAGTAGCCTTGCAGGTAGAGGCGGGCCAGGGTGATGTGCTCGCCCGCAGGGGCCGTGAAGACGGGCGCCGGGTCGAAATTGACGCTGCCCGTCGTGAAGATCACCTTGTAGATGGCGCTGCGGGTGGCGATGTAGAGGATCGGGTCGAATCGCGAGAAGACGAAGCTCACGGCTTCGGCGATGAGGGCGTTGGCCTCCGCCGGGATTTCGTAGATCAGCTTGGCGGCGGGTGCGCCGGCCGAAGCGGAGTAGTTGCCGAAGGTGTAGAGCGCATGGTTGCCGTCGGCTTTCCGCATCAGCAGGGTGTGGGTGGCGTTGTCGATGCTGATGCCGCCCGCGATGCACCGCAGGCCGGGGGCGTTCCCCGGGTCGAAGGGCGACGAACCCACGCTGCCGCAGGCGTAGAACGTCTGGTTGTAGCCGTAGCAGAACTTGCCCTGTTCCCGGTCGTAGAAGATCGTGCTGGGTTTGCGGGTGCTGCCCGGAGCGGAGTGGGCCGAAACGACGCCGTTGTCGACGGTCATGGTTTCGGTTCCGCTGACGGGCGTCGAGATCCGGCCGCGGCTGAGCAGCGTTTCGTAAATGTCGCCGTCGTTGAGGATCATCGTGCACTGGTAGGTGTTGAGCAGGCTCCGGATGTCGAGCTTTCCGGGCAGGTAGACGAACGCATCCTCCTTATGGCCCAGGATTTCGTAATAATCGGTCTCCACGCGCATCAGGTCGTCGTCGGTCGACACCCAGAGGATGTTTTTCTTGTCGGTTTTGTCGTAGGTGTAGAGCATGTGGGTGACCGCCGAGGGGAACGGACTGCCGTTGCGCCGGCTGATCAGCTCCTTTTCGACGGTTCCCTGCTCCGCGCCCGAGTAGGTCTCGGTCAGCTGCGGGTGCATGATCAGTCCCAGGTCCGAGGTGGTTCCGTCCTTGGTGTAGGCCACCACAAGCCCTTCGTTGAATTGGGCCGTCACGATGAGCGTCCACTTGTACTGGTACTTCAGGTCGTGGGCGGTGTCGGTGACCGTCAGCAGGAACAGGTAGCCTTTCGAGGAGATCGGCAGGTCGATCACTTCGTGGAACTCGCGCGTCGTGGCGAGCGAAATCGCCTCCGAGTCGTTGTCGGTCTGACTCACCGTCCATTCGTAGGTAAGCTCCTCGGGATTCTCCCGGCCGTCTTTGGTGATGCGGATGCCCGTGATGTCGAGCCGTGCGTTGTGCACCACCGTCAGCTGCGAGGCGATGGCTTCCGGCACTTCGATCTCCACGGGCGGGATATGGGTGGTCTGCAACGTGCTTTTGTCGTCGTAGCACGACGCGGCGAGCAGGCCCCAGCCTGCCAGCAACAGATATAGGGTGTGTTTTCTCATGGTCGTTCGTCGTTTACTTGGTGCGGATCGTTACCTCCCGGCCCTTCATGGAGCCTGATTCGTGGATGCGTTTTTGCCCGGGGTTGGCGGCCTTCCATTCGTCGTACCAGGCCTGTGCCCTGGCGCGCCAGGCGTCGATGTAGTCGCTGTAATCGGGTCCCCAGTCGGGGAACACCTCCCAGCCGAAGATGTCCAGCAGCAGCTGGTGGCCGGCCTGGCTGTAAGCCTCCGTCGACGAGCTGCCCGAAGATGCCTCCGATTCGATGAAGGCGTTGTAGGTGGACCACTGCTTGGTCGTCGCGGGCCGCGGCAGCATGTTGTGCCACGAGACGTTGGCTTTCAGGTAGAGGTCCGGTCCCACCCGGAGGTCGGGCGAATCGGTCAGGCAGAGCGTCAGTTCGCGCTGCTGCGTGTCGAGTTCGGCCGATTTGGCGACCTCGATGCGGATGGCGCCGTAGGTCTTCCCGGCCGGAACCTCCGCGCCGAGGATTTCGTACTGCCCGGGCTGCGCCGTGGTTCCCTCTTCGAGAACGCGGACGCCGATTTTCCGGTCGGAGCCGGAGGCCCCGCCGATGAGTTTCACCGGGACCTCGATCACCGCCTCGGCGACCCCTTCGGGCTGCTGCTTGAAGGTCATCGAGGCGTAGAACGTGCTGTCGGAATTCGAGTATCCGGGATATTCGGCCGTTTCGTTGGGCGCAGCCCCCGGGAAGCAGACCCTTCCCTGCGACATGTCGTAGCGTGTCGGGTCGTCCTTTTCGCAGCCGGCCGTCGTCGCCGCGGCCAGCAGTATGCAGATCAGTTTTTTCATGCTTCTCAATAATTAATCGTTCGACTTACTGTACGCGTCCCGACTGTATTTCGAAATCGGGGTAGGGCAGCATGTAGACGGCGTCGTCGATGACCTTGCTGCCGCTCATCACATCGCTCTGGCGGGGCAGTTTCTCGTAGCCCAGCCGCTTGTAGAAATAGAAGACCACGCCTTCGCAGATGAACTCCTTGCGGTACTCCTTTTCGAGCTGGGCCATCAGGCCCGCCTCGTCGAGGTCGGCATCCAGTTCTTCGTAGACCGCGCGGGCCTTGCGCACCTCCTGCAACAGGCTGCGGGCTTCGCCGAGGTCCTTGTCCGGACCGGAGATGCGGCACTCGGCGGCGATGTAGTACATCTCCGGCAGGCGGATCAGCGGCATCAGGTCCTTGTGGCGGTAGTCGGCGCCCGTCGAGGTCTGCTGATAGAGCTTCGAAGGGGTCTTGGTCCCCTCGGGCCAGTAGTCGGTGTTGTGGTAGAGCTGTTTGTAGCGGCAGTCGGAGATGCCGGCGCCCTTGATTTCGAAAAGATCGTCGGCGACCGAGTTCTTGATGCACAGCGTGCGGTACTGGCGGTCCTGTTCCGAATATTCGCGGTTGAGGTTGCTTGCGATCTTCTTGGCCATGTCCGTGACGCCGAGCGCGAAGATATGTTCGCTCGGGAAGCACATCTCGGTCGTGGGGGCCTTGGCGGAGTCGGTGAACGTGCGCAGCGTCAGCCCGCCGGCGATTCCGACCGATGCCGGGTCGTCGATCACTTCGAGGGCGGCCAGCAACGCGGTGTGTTTGTTTTCGTCGCTGCCTTCCCACATGCAGACGCGCGCCAGCAGGGCCTTGACGGCGAAGTAGTTCAGGTGCATGTAGCGGTAATCGTAGAATTTGTCGACGTTGGCTTCGGTATAGATGCTTTCGGGATACCTGGCCCGGATGGGGTCGATCTCCAGCAGGCGGGCGGCCTCCGTGAGGTCGGCGATCATGCGGCGGAGCGTTTCGGCGTAGGTCAGCTGCGGCGCCGCGTCCTTGTCGACGCTCGTCAGGTAGGGGACCGTGTGACGGCTCTCCAGGTCGGTGCGTCCGGCCAGGTCGCTGCACCCGAACAGGCGTATCAGGTCGAAGTGGATGTAGGCCCTCACGGCGAGCAGTTCGCCCTTGATGATGCGGTAGTTGACCGAGTCGAGTCCGTCCTTCCGGCGGTCGATGTGGTCGAGGGCGTCGTTGACGTTGGCGATCACCGAGTAGGATTTCTCCCAGACCTTTTCGATCACTTCGGTGGATTTCGTGGTTTTGTAGTTGTAGCGGTCGAGGTCGTAGTCGTCCGCGGCGGTGTTCTTGCGGGCGTCGTACTGGCGGCCCAGCATTTCGACCATGTGCCACGTCAGGTTTTCGCCGTAGAGGTCGGTTTCGCCCATGGCGAGGTAGCAGCCGATGAGCGTCTGCTGGAAGCCTTCGGCCGAGGAGTAGTGGTCCTCGGCGCGGATTTCCGACGGGGGCGTCACGTCGAGCCAGCTCTCGCACGAGACGGCTGCGAGGGCTGCGGCGGACAGAAGGAGGTATTTGATGCTGTTTTTCATGGCTTCGGTGGTTTGTGTTAGAAGGTTCCGGTCAGCTGGAGCGACATGCTCCGTGCGAAGGGATAGGTCGTGCCGCGCTCGATGCGGATCGACGAGAGCGTGGCGATGTTGTTCATGTAAAAGGCCAGCTTGAGCCGCTTGAGGCGGATTTTGCTGATCAGCCGCGGGTTGAACTCGTAATAGAGGCTCAGCGACGAGAACGTCAGCTCGTTGTTGTCCTGCACGAAGCGCGTCGTGGCCCGGGTCTTTTCGTCGTGCTGCTTGCCGTTTTCGTCGGTGTAGGAGCCGAGTTTCTTGAACATGGCGTTCTGGCCCGGAGTCTGCCAGCGGCCGTAGAGCACGCGGCGGTCGACGTTGTAGTGGATGTCGACGTTCTCGACCTTGTTGACCAGCGTGGTGTTGTACCGCTGCCCGCCGCCGAGGAAGGTGCAGGTGGCGCTTAACCCGAAGCCCTTGTATTCGGCCGCGAAGCCGAAGTTGCCGCGGTACTTGGGGTCGCTGATGCCGGCCACGACCTGATCCTGCGCGTCGTACTCGTAGGTCAGCGTGCCGTCCTTCCTGACGTAGATTTCCTGACCCGTCGTGGGGTCGATGCCCAGCGACGGCACGGCCCAGATGGCGTTCATCGGCATTCCGTCCTGATAGATCAGCACGGGCGTCGAGTTGCTCTTGTCCTGCGCCTGGGCCATCATCTTTTCGTTGTAGGCCTTGAGGCTTTCGGAGAGGTTGATGATGATGTTCTTGTTATAGGCGATCGAGCCGAAGAGGTTGAAAAAGCCCTGTTTGCCCTGCCAGAGCGTATAGCTCAATTTGGCCTCGATGCCGCGGTTGCGGACCTTGCCCAGGTTGTCCTTCACGGTGTCGAAACCCGTGGAGATGGGGATTGCCACGTCGGTGAGCATGTTCTCGGTCACCGAGTTGTAGTAGTCGAAGGCGATCGTTGCGCGGTGGATCGTAATGTCGGCGCCCACGTTGTAGTCCATGCGCTGTTCCCATTTGAGGGCGGGGTTGGGCATCTTCGAGAGGTAGGCGCCCGTCTGTCCGTGGTAGGTGGCCCCGGTGTAGTAGAGATAGGTGGCCAGCACTTCGTTGGTGTCGTAGTTCTGGTTGCCCGTCAGTCCGGCCGAGGCGCGGATCTTGAATTGTTTCAAAACGTCCTGATCGCGCAGGAAGGGTTCGTTGTGGAGGTTCCACGCCACGCTGGCGCTCCATGCCGACGACCAGCGGTTGTCGGCGCCGTAGAGCGACGAGGCGCTTTCGCGGAACGTGAGGTCGACGTTGTAACGGTCGTCGTAGCTGTACGACGCGGTTCCCAGGAAACTGATTTCGCGCGTGATCGACGAGATGCCGACGGGCTTTTTGTCCTGGGCGTACTGCCGGGCGAAGGTGATGTCGGCCGTCTGGCTGTTGGGGAATCCCTCGGCGTAGTGCTGGTAGGCGCTGTACGTGTTTTCGGCGATCCGGCCGCCGGCGTTGACGTAGAGGTAGTGTCTGCCCCAGTTTTTGGCGTAGTTGGCGTAGATTTCGCCCGAAATGTCGCTGCTCTTGCCGTTGTCGAGCTGGTAGGAGCCTTTGCGCAGCTGCATGCTCGTGCTTTCGTAGGCCGAGGTGGCGAATTTCGAATGCTTGGCCGGATAGAATTCGTCGGCGTCGCTGCGCTTTACGGCGATGCCGAGGCGGGCGGTGAGTTTCAGCGCCTCGGTGGCCTGCCATTCGGCGTAGAAGTTGTCCGTCACGCTGGTGTAGGTCTCGCGGTCGAGCGTTCCGAGCGTGGCGTCGTACATCGGGTTGGCCACTTCGTCGTAGGCCCAGCGGGCGATCTGGCCCGTCTGGGGATCGACGGCGCTCCAGTAAGGATTCATCCGGGCGTAGTCCCCGAAATCGCCCCACGGCGAGTTGTCGCTCCTGGTGTTGCTGACGCTCAATATGTTGCGGAACAGGAAGTTTTTCTTGCGGTACGAAACGTTCACGTCGCCCGAGAGCACCGTGCGCTCCGAACCCTTCATCACGCCCGCCACGTTGTTGTACGAGAAGTCGATCATCGCCCGCAGCTTGCGGCTGTCGCCCAGTTCGACCGAGAGGGTGTGTTTGTGGCCGACGCCCGTGCGCAGGGGTTTTGCGAGCCAGTAGGTGTCCAGTCCGCCGAGCACCTGCGCTTTGAGTGCGTTGTAGCGTTTGGTGAGATCCACCTGCGTCTGGGGATTCGCCGAGGTGTAGACGCCCTCGATGCGCTCGGCCTCGAGCTTCTCCCAGGCGTTGCAGAGGTTGTAGCTCGTCAGGTCGGGCATCGACACCTCGATGCTTCCGGTGTAGGTCACCAGCTCCTGATTGCCGGCCAGGCGTTTGGTCTCGATGACGATGACGCCGTTGGCGGCCTTCGAGCCGTAGAGCGCCTTGGCCGCGGCGTCCTTGAGGATGGTGATGCTCTCGATACGGGTCATGTCCATGTCCATCACCTTCTCGGCCGTGGTTTCGAACCCGTCGAGGATGAACAGCGGCTGGTTGGGGCGGTTCTGGTAGTTGCCCTTGATATTGACGCCCGTGGATTCCGAGGGGAAGGTGGTGATACCGCGCAGCTGCATGTCCGGCAGCGTGTTGGGGTCGGAGCCCATCAGCGTGTTGTCCATGATGTAGAGCGATGGCTCGATGTTTTTCAGGCTCTCGAAGACGTTGCGGTTACTCACGCGGGCCAGCTGGCCCGACGTGATGGTCGTGGCCGAACCCGTGTAGCTCTCCTTCTTGCGGGTGAAGATGCCGGTCACCACGACGTTTTCGATCTCCTGTTCGTCCTGCACCAGCCTGACCAGTCTGGTCTGTGCCGAGGGAAGCGTTTGCGAGACGTAGCCGATGTGGGAGAAGATCAGGTTGTCGCGGCCCTCGGGCATGCGGATCGAGAATCCGCCGTCGGACCCCGACACGACTCCCGTGGCGGTCCCCTGGATCAGGATGTTCACGCCCACGAGCGGCGCGCCGGCCGTGTCCGTCACACGTCCGCTGACGACCTTGTCCGGGGCTTTCTGCGGGGCGGAGGCGTTCCCCCCCCCGCTTCGGCCACGGATCACGATCGTGTCGTCGTCGATCGAGTATTCGAGCCGCGTGCCGCGCAGCGCTTCGTCGAGCACTTCGCGCACCGGGGCGTCGGCCTTGCTGAAGGAGATGCCGCCGATTCCCCGCACGGCGTCGCTATTATAGAGGATGTAATATCCCGTCTGCTGTTTGATCCGTTGGAGAACTTCGGCCAGCGACGCGTTGCGGAACGATACGGAGATGCGTTCCCTGCGCTGCTGGTAGGCTTCGCTCGCCGTCGCCTGCCGGGGCGCGCCCCAGACGGAAATCGCCAGCAGCCACATGCACACGGCAAGCCATGGCCTTCGGTGCGATACTGATAGGTAAAGTTTCCTCATAATAGCTGTGTTTTAAGTGACACGAATGCCGCCCCGTCGGGCGGCTTCCCAACTAACCGGCATCAATCGTCGTCACGGTCGATGCAGAGCACGATCTTCCCCTCCTCGACATCGGCGCGTATCTGATCGGTGCGCGCCAGCAGACGGGCCATTTCGGCAAAGGTTTCGTAGCGTTTCACGACGCCCGTGTAGCGCACCTTGTCGGCGTCGACGCCCCGCGGGACGATCTCCACGCCGTACCAGCGCGAGAGTTTGCGGCATATCGAGGCGATCGTCTCGTCGTTGAAGGTGAACAGTCCCCGGGTCCAGGCGGCGTAATCTTCGGCGGCGACCTGCCGCACGTCGAAGATAGCCCCTTCGCGCCCCACGCGGGCCTGCTGGCCCGGCTGGAGCATTGCGCGGCGGTGTCCGCTCCGCACCTCGACGCTGCCCCTCACGAGCGTGGTCTCGATCGCGCCCTCGTCGGCGTAGGACGAGATGTTGAACGCCGTGCCGTAGACGCTTACGGAAACCGTGTCGGCGTGGACCACGAACCGCCGCGAGGCGTCGTGCGCCACGTCGAAGTAGGCTTCGCCCGTCACGGTTACCTCGCGCGGCCCGTCGCCGAAGCGGACCGGGAAGACGAGGCTCGACTCGGAGTTGAGCCATACCTGCGTGCCGTCCGAGAGGCGGAGCGAGAACTCCTTGCCGCGCGGTACGGTGACGGTGTTCGTCATCGGAATCTCCTGCTCGGCCTCCACCTTGTGGTAGGCCAGCTCCTCGCCGGCGATCTCGAGGCGCGTGCCGTCCTGTTCGACGAGCATCCGCCGCCCGCCCGCTTCGAGCGCGACGTTCTCGCCCGACGAAAGGGTCAGCACGGCGCCCCGTACCCCGGGCGTCAGCTGCTCGATGTAAGCCTGCCGTGCGAGCCGTTCGGCCCGGCGGCCGAGCGTCCACCAGCCGCCGCCGGCCAGCAGCGCCGCCACGGCGGCGACCGCCGCGTATTTCCGGGCCGTGGCAGCCAGCATGCGCATCCGGCGCCTGCGGGCCGCCTTGCGGATGTTGCCCCATACGCGCTGTTCGTCGTAGCCGTATATCCGGCCCAGCAGCGGAAGGTTCTCCGCCGACTCCTCCAGCAGTTCCGCCAACTCCCGGTTCTGCGGCGAGCGGTCGAGCCACTCCCGGAGGATCGCCAGTTCCTCTTCGGTGGCGGTTCCCTCGAGGCGGGCTTTGAGTATTTCTTTGATCTGGTTTTCGAAACTCATGTCGTTTTCCGTGTTTTCAGGTTGGTCGGTGCGGCCGGAAACAACGTTTCCTATGGAATAGACCGAAAAAACGAACGCCGGACATACAATGCCGGCGTTTTTTTGTGAAAAATTTGCAGATGGGTTACGGATTGTAACACAAAAGCGGAATCGGGATTTCGTCCTTTCGGTGCGGCGGGGCGAAATCGGGTCGGATTAAAATCGGATTCGGGGGGGGGCGGACTCCGGCTGTCCGGGACCTAAAAAAGCGTGAGGAAGAACATCGACATTTTGCGCAGGGCTTTGAACGAGCGCGACATGTGGGTCTTCACGGTGTGGAGCGAGAGCGAAAGCAGGCGGGCCGTCTCGACGTAGCTTTTGTGCTCGATGCAGATCATCTTGAAGATGCGGCGTCCCTGTTCGGGCAGCGCCTCGATCCGGCGGTAGATGGCCGCAATCTGCTCGATCATAGCCTGTTCGTCGCCGGGGGCGTTCTCTTCGGCGGCCAGGCGCACCGTCTCCTTCGAGTTGATGTCGTAGAAGCGGTTCTTCATCCGGGCGTGCAGGTGGTCGAGCGCCGCGTTGCGCACGCAGCGGTAGAGATAGCTCTCCTTCTGGCGGATCTGGCTGAAATCGACGTCGAGCAGCGCGATGAAGACCTCCTGCACGATGTCCTCGGCTTCGTGTGCCGAACCGACGATGCGTTCGGCATAGAGCGTCGCCAGCCGGAAATGTTGGCGGAACAGGGCTTCGTATTCGGATGTGATTACGGTTTTCATGCAGTCTTTGACGCTGATGCTGACGGTGTTCGATTGCAAAAATAAGCGCTTCGGGCGAAAAAGGCAAACAATTCGTTACATTCTTTCGCCAGAAGCGGCTTTTTCGGGTGTCGGAACGCTTCCGGGAGGGGTCAGGAGTGCCTGCGCGCCAACTCTTTTTCGAGGTCGGCGATCGAGCATCCGGTGGCTTCGAGCAGCACGAGCAGGTGGTAGACGAGGTCCGAAGCCTCGTAGATCATCGCCTCGCGGTTCTGGGCCACGGCCTCGATGACGGTCTCCACAGCCTCCTCGCCGACCTTCTGCGCGATCTTGTTCACGCCGCGGTTGAAGAGCTTCGAGGTGTAGGAGCCTTCGGGCATCTCGGCGTGACGTCCCCGGATGACGCTTTGCAGGTAGCGGATGAAACCTTCGGTTTCGGGCACGGCCTCTCCGAAGCAGGTTTTCGACCCCGTGTGGCAGGTCGGGCCGTGGGGGATGACGCGGATGAGCAGCGTGTCGCAGTCGCAGTCGGCGGCCACCGACACGATGTCGAGCCAGTTGCCGCTGGTCTCGCCCTTGGTCCAGAGACGCTGGCGCGAGCGGCTGTAAAACGTGACGCGGCCTTCGGCGAGGCTTTTTTCATAGGCTTCGCGGTTCATGTAGCCCAGCATGAGGACCTGGAGGGTGCGGTCGTCCTGAATGACGGCGGGGACGAGTCCGCCGGGGAGTTTTGCGGCGTCGAACGCCGAAAACGGTTTTCCTTCGATTTTCATAGTGGTTTTATAATCTGACGTTTATGTTGCGTTTCTTCAACTCCCGCTTCAATACGAGGATCGGAATCTCGTTGTAATGGAAGATGCTGGCGGCCAGCGCCGCGTCGGCACGGCCGAGGGTCAGCACGTCGGCGATGTGGTCCGCCGTGCCCGCGCCGCCCGAGGCGATGATCGGGACGGGCAGTTCCGCCAGCCGCGCGAAGGTGTCGCACGGGTAGCCGTTCTTCGTGCCGTCGTGGTCCATCGAGGTGAAGAGGATTTCGCCCGCGCCGCGGTCGGCGGCCTCGGCGGCCCAGGCGAAGAGTTCGCGCTGGGTGGGGCGCCGGCCTCCGTGGGTCGTGACGACCCAGCGGCCGTCGACGGTCCGGGCGTCGATGGCCGCGACGACGAACTGCGAGCCGTATCTGGCGGCGATAGCGTCGATCAGTGCGGGGTTAGCCACGGCGGCGCTGTTAAGGGTGATCTTGTCGGCTCCGGCGTCGAGCAGCCTGGAGGCGTCGTCGACCGACGAGATGCCGCCTCCGACGGTGAACGGGATGTCGATGCGCGCGGCGATGCGCGCGACCAGCTCCGTGAAGGTGCGGCGTCCCTCCTCCGAGGCGCTGATGTCGAGGTAGACCAGTTCGTCGGCCCCTTCGGCGGCGTATTTCGCACCCAGCTCCACGGGATCGCCGACCTGGCGCAGTCCCACGAAGTTGATGCCCTTGACGGTCTGTCCGTCGCGGATGTCGAGGCAGGGGATTATGCGTTTGGCAAGCATCGCGCGAGGTCTTTGAGGGTGATGCGCCCTTCGTAGAGGGCTTTGCCGACGATGACGCTCCGCAGGCCCTGCCGGTCTAACTCTTCGATGTCCGACATCGAAGAGATGCCGCCGCTGACGGTGATCTCCACCGTCGGGAAGCGGCCTTGCAGGTCGGCGTAGAAGGCTGCCGAGGGGCCGCAGAGCATGCCGTCGCGGGAGATGTCGGTGCAGATAACCTGCGTAAGCCCCTGCGGAATGAATCGCCCGATCAGCTCGGGGGCCGAGAGCGTCGAACTTTCCAGCCAGCCCTCGATGGCCACCGCGCCGTTGCGGACGTCGGCCCCGAGGATCAGCCGCCCGGGGTCGAACTCCGCGAGCCATGCGGCGAAAAGGTCGGGCCGGCGGACGGCGACGCTGCCGCAGATGGCGCGGCGCGCTCCGGCGTCGAAGACGCTGTGCAGGGCCTCGCGGTTCTTGATGCCTCCGCCGTACTGCACTTCGAGCGAGGTCCGCGCGGCGATGCGTTCCAGCACGGCGAGGTTGCGCGGCTCCGAGGCCTTCGCGCCGTCGAGGTCGACCATGTGCAGGCGGCGGATGCCCGCCTCCTCGAAGCGGAACGCCGCTTCGAGCGGGTCGCGGTAGTAGGTCTTCCGGCTGGCGTAGTCGCCCTGCGTGAGGCGCACGCACTGGCCGCCGATGATGTCCGTTGCGGGTATGATTTCGATCATGGTGTCAGAGGTTTAGAAAATTGAGTAAAATCCGCGCGCCCGCCGCACCGCTTTTTTCGGGGTGGAACTGCGTGCCGAAGAAGTTGCCGCTCCCGAGCGCCGCGCTGAACGGGCGACCGTAGTCGGTCGTGGCGATGGTTGCGGCGCAGGGTTCGGCGGCGAAGGAGTGGACGTAATATACATAGGTCTCCCCGGCCGTTTCGTCGAACAGCGGCGAGCGGAGCGAGGTGATCGTGTCCCAGCCCACGTGGGGGACTTTGAGCCGCGCGCCGTCGGCCGCCGTGGCCGGAAGCCGCAGGACCTGCGTCGGGAAGATGCCCATGCAGCGGGCGTCGCCCTCCTCGCTCGAAAGGCACATCAGCTGCATGCCGATGCAGATGCCCAGGACGGGCTGCGTGAGCGAGGGGATCACCGTGTCGAGTCCCCGCTCGCGGAGCTGCGACATGGCCGACGAGGCCTCGCCGACTCCCGGGAGGATCACTTTGTCGGCCCCGCGCAGCAGGGCGGGATCGGCCGTGAGCGTGAATTCGGCCCCTGCGCGGCGGAGGGCGTCGGCAACCGACCGCAGGTTGCCCGTGGCGTAATCGACGACGGCTATCATAGGACTCCTTTGCTGCTGGGGACGGTGTAATCGAAAGGGATGTGCGCCACGGCCATGCGCAGGGCGCGGGCGAAGGCCTTGAAGACGGCTTCGGCCTTGTGGTGGTCGTTGTCGCCGTGGGCCGAGATTTGGAGGTTGCACCGCGCGGCGCATGCGAACGAGTGGAAGAAGTGGCGGAACATTTCGGTCGGAACGTCGCCGACCCGCTCGCGGCGGAACGAGGCGTCCCACTCGAAGTCGATGCGGCCCCCGAAGTCGAGCAGCGCCAGCGCCCGGCAGTCGTCCATCGGCAGGGCGAAGCCGTAGCGGGCTATCCCGGCCTTCGCGCCCAGCGCGCGGTCGACGGCCTCGCCCAGCGTGATGGCCACGTCCTCCATCGTGTGGTGTTCGTCGATGTCCAGATCGCCCCGCGCGTCGACGGCCAGCGCGACGCCGCCGTGGTGGGCGATCTGCGCGAGCATGTGGTCCAGAAAGCGCAGGCCCGTGGAGATTTGGCCGTTGAAATCCCCGCGGCCGTCGAGGTCGAGGCGGACGGTGATCTGCGTCTCGCGGGTCTCGCGCCGGATTTCGGCCCGGCGTTCGCCGCGGCGGATGAATTCGGCGATTTCGCTCCACGAGTCGGTGATCAGCGCACAGGCGTCGGCGGCGCCGGCTTCCTCCAGCGTCCGCAGCCCTTCGGCGGGGGGAGCGAGCAGGATGCCCCGCGCCCCGAGGTTGCGGGCCAGCAGGATGTCGGTCGCGCGGTCGCCGATGACGTAGCTCGCCGCGAGGTCGTATTCGCCGCCCGTGTAGCGGCCGAACATCCCTGTCCGGGGTTTGCGCGTGGGGGCGGCGTCGGCCTCGAACGTGCGGTCGATCAGCTGGTCGTCGAACGCGACGCCCTCGCCGCCGAGCGTCGCGAGCATTTTGTTATGCGCCGGCCAAAAGGTATCCTCGGGGAAGGACGGGGTGCCGAGCCCGTCCTGGTTGGTGGCCAGCACGAGGTCGAACCCGAGGCCCGTGAGCGCCTTCAGGGCGGAGATGGCTCCGGGCACGAACGCGAGTTTTTCGAGGCTGTCGATCTGTTCGTCGGCGGGTTCGGCGATGATCGTGCCGTCGCGGTCGATGAAGAGGGCTTTTTTCATAATCGGAAGTTTTTGACGGTTTCTATCATCCGGGCGTTCTCCGCGGGGGTTCCGACGGTGATGCGCAGGCATCCTTCGCAGCCCGGGATGCGCGAGCGGTTGCGGACGATGACCCCGGCCGAGATCAGCGCGTCGTACATGCGGTCGGGATCGGGGGTGCGGACCAGGATGAAATTGGCATCCGAAGGGTAGACCCGCCCGATGGCGGGGCAGGCTGCGAGCTGCGGCGCGAGCCGGTCGCGCTCGGCGCGGATTTCGGCCACCTGCGGGGCGATGTCTTCGGTGAGCCGTTCGGCGACGGCCTGTTGTGCGAGGCTGTTGATGTTGTAGGGATATTTCACGCGTGCGAAAAGTCCGGCGACGGCTTCCGACGCGAATGCCAGTCCGAGGCGAAGCCCCGCCATGCCCCACGCCTTCGAGAGGGTTTGCAGGACGATGAGGTTCCCGAATTCGCCGAGGCGTGCGAGGAATCCCGGCCCGGCGGTGAAGTCGATGTAGGCTTCGTCGAGGACGACCATGCCGTCGAATTCGCGGAGCAGCCGTTCGATGCCGGCCGCCGGGAAGGCGTTGCCCGTGGGGTTGTTCGGGGAGCAGAGCCACAGCAGACGGGTGCGCTCGTCGGCGGCCGCCAGCAGGGCGTCGGTCGGAAGCGAGAAGTCCGCGCCGAGCGGGACCTCGCGCATCTCGACGTCGTTGATGTCGGCGGCGACGCGGTACATGCCGTAGGTCGGGGCGATCGAAACGGCGTTGTCGACGCCCGGACGGCAGAAGATGCGGTAGCAGAGGTCGATGGCCTCGTCGCTGCCGTTGCCGATGAAGACCTGTTCTTCGCGCACGCCTTTCAGCGCGGCGATCTTCTGTTTGAGGAGCTTCTGATGCGGGTCGGGGTAGCGGTTGACACCGTTGTCGTAGGGGTTTTCGTTGGCGTCGAGCCACGTCGTGATCTCTCCGCCGGAAAACTCGTCGCGGGCCGTGGAGTAGGGTTTCAACGTCCGGATGTTGGGGCGCACCAGTTCTTCGAGCGGTCTCACAGCACACCTCCTTTCATGCGGACGCGCACGGCGGCGGCGTGCGCCCCGAGACCCTCGGCCTCGGCCATGGCGATGACGGTCGGGGAGAGGGCCGCAAGCCCCTTGCGCGAGAGTTCCTGATAGGTGATCTTGCGCAGGAACGAGTCGGTGTTCACGCCGCTGTAAGCCCGCGCCCAGCCGCCCGTGGGCAGCGTGTGGTTGGTTCCCGAGGCGTAATCCCCGGCGCTTTCGGGCGACCAGGGGCCGATGAAGACGCTTCCGGCGGCGGTGATCTGCGCCGCGACGTCCCAGGCGTCGCGCATCGAGATGATCAGGTGCTCGGGGGCGTAGGCGTTGGCGAAGCCGATCATCTTTTCGCGGCTGTCGAGGACCACGATGCGGCTCTGGCGCAGTGCCTCGCGGATGGTCTCGCCGCGGCGCAGTTGGAGCAGCTGTTCGCCGACGGCCCGCTGGGTGTCGCGGGCGAACTCCACCGACGGGCAGACCAGCACCGCCTGGCTGTCGCCTCCGTGTTCGGCCTGCGACAGCAGGTCGGCGGCGGCGAAGGCGGGCGACGCTTCGTCGTCGGCCAGCACCAGCACCTCCGAGGGCCCGGCGGGCAGGTCGACGGCCACGTCGTTGGCGCCGACCAGTTGCTTGGCCTTGGTGACATAGCGGTTGCCGGGACCGAAAATCTTGTCGACGCGCGGGATGCTCTCCGTGCCGTAGGCCATGGCCGCCACGGCCTGCGCCCCGCCGACGGAGAAGATGCGGTCGACGCCGCACAGATCGGCGGCATAGAGGATTTCGGGGGCTATCGTGCCGTCGGGGCGCGCGGGGGTGCAGAGGATGACCTCCCCGCAGCCGGCGACGCGGGCCGGGACGGCCAGCATCAGCACCGTGGAGAAGAGCGGCGCCTTGCCGCCCGGGATGTAAAGGCCCACGCGGCGGATCGGCACGGCGCGCTGCACGCACCGGACGCCCGGCATCGTCTCGATGTCGACCTCGGGCGGCAGCTGGGCGCGGTGGAAGGTCTCGATGTTCGCTTTCGCGGCGGCGAGGGCCTCTTTCAGCGCGGCGGGGATGAGCGCGGCGGCTGCGGCGCGCACGTCGGCCGGAATTTCGAACGTCCGGGGATCGCGCCCCTCGACGCGGCGGGTGACTTCGCGCAGCGAGCGGTCGCCGCCGGATTTTACGTCGGCGAGGATTTCGGTCACCTGTCGCGTGATCTCCTCCTCTTCCCGGGTGAAGCGCTCGGTGAGGGCGGCCCACTCGGCGCGTTCGGGATTGTTGTGGATTTTCAGAATTTCCATGACGGTTCCGGATTTTTAGCGGATCATGTTTTCGAGTGCCAGGATCAGGATGCCTTCGGCCCCGATCTCCTTGAGCCGTTCGATGCGCTCCCACAACTGGTCCTGGGAGATGACGGCGTGGATCGAGCACCACCCCTCCTGCGCCAGCGGCAGCACCGTCGGGCTGCGCATGCCGGGGAGTATCCGGATGGCGTCGCCGAGCCGCTCCTTGGGGAGGTTCATCAGCACGTATTTCATGCCGCGGCTGTCGAGGATCGAGTTGAGGCGGAAGGTCAGCTGCTCCGTTTCGCGGCGCTTGTCGCTGTCAAGCCCCGGGCAGGCGATGAGCACCGCCTCGGAAAAGAGGACCTTCTCGACCTCGACCAGCCCGTTGGAGATGAGCGTGCCGCCCGAGGAGACGATGTCGAAGATGCCGTCGGCCATGCCTACCGCCGGGGCGATCTCCACGGAGCCTTCGATGGTGTGGATCTCGGCCTCGATCCCCTTCTCGGCGAAGTAGCGGGCGAGGATGTTGGGGTAGGAGGTGGCGACGCGCCGGCCGCGGAAGAACGCGAGGCCTTCGTAGGCGGTCGTTTTGGGTACGGCCAGCGAGAGGCGGCAGCCTCCGAACCCGAGGTCCATGATCTGCTCGACGGGGAAACCCTTCTCGGCGACCTCGTTCAGCCCCACGATGCCCAGGTCGGCGACCCCCATCGAGACGGCCTGCGGGATGTCGTCGTCGCGCAGGTAGAGGACTTCCAGCGGAAACCCTTCCGCGCGGGAGATGAGTTTGCGCTTGCTCTCGGCAACGCGGATGCCTGCTTCGGAAAGCAGGTCGATGCTCTGTTCGTTCAGTCGGCCCTTGGCCTGGATGGCTATTCGTAACATATTCGGTGTGTGTTTGATTGTTTGCTTCTTTCGGACACCCACCTGCGGTTCGGCACGCAAAAAAGCCCACCCGCAGGGGGTGAGCTTCATGTATTCTATAATAACCTGTTACATATACATAATCGACCTACCCCTCGGTAAAGTGGTGATGGTGATGATGGATATGGTTGAAAATCGTCATTCGTCCGGTTGTTGGAGGCAAATATAGGGTTTCTGCGGGAAAAAACAAAATCCGGCCCGGATTTTTTTGCATCCGGCGGATTGATTATAGCCGCCGCAGGCGCGCGGAAGGGAAACGGAGCGCGAAGTTGCGGTTTTTAAGAGTTTTTAGTATATTTACGGCCTGCATCCAGTGAAAACGGCCCGTGCGGTGCGCAGGGGCCGTATGGGCGGCCTTCCGGATTGTAACCTGTTCGTCCGGGACCCGCAGCGCGGACCTTTCATTTAAAACGAAAAGACAATGTGTGACCCTATTCAGTCGATTGCGACCCGTTTGCGCGGGCTGCGCGAAGCGCTTGAACTGACCCAGGAGGAGGTGGCTGCGAGCTGCAACCTTCCGGTCGGACAGTACAGGGAGATGGAGAGCGGCACGGCCGATTTTTCGGTGAACGTGCTGCAAACCATATCCCGCCATTACGGGATCAGTCTCGATGTGCTGATGTTCGGCGAGGAGCCGAAGATGAACGCCTATTTCATCACCCGCGCCGGAAAGGGCGTGTCGGTCGAACGGCAGAAGGCCTACAAGTACGAGGCGTTGGCGGCGGGATTCCGCGACCGGAAGATCGACCCCTTCATCGTGACGGTCGAGCCGGCTGCGGACGACGCCCCGATGCACCTGAACTGCCACCCCGGGCAGGAGATGAACTACGTGCTGGAGGGCCGCCTGCTGATCGGGCTGAACGGCAAGGAGATCGTGCTGAACACGGGCGACAGCCTCTATTTCGATTCGGGCCTGCCGCACGGGATGAAAGCCCTCGACGGCAAAACGGTGCGGTTTCTGGCCATAATAATGTAACGGCAGCATGGTAGAGCGATTTTTATCCCAGACCTCCTTCGTCTCGCAGGAGGATTACCGGAAGAACCTGCACATACGGGTTCCGGAGAATTTCAATTTCGGCTACGACGTGGTGGACGCATACGCCGCCGAGCAGCCCGGCAAGGAGGCGCTGCTGTGGACCGACGACCAGGGCGCCGAAATCCGGTTCACCTTTGCCGACATCAAGCGCGAAAGCGACCGCACGGCCTCGTATTTCCAGAGCCTCGGCATCGGAAAGGGCGATGTGGTGATGCTGATCCTCAAGCGCCGCTACGAGTTCTGGTTCTCGATTCTGGCGCTGCACAAGCTGGGCGCGGTGGTGATCCCGGCGACCCACCTGCTGACCAAAAAGGACGTTGTCTACCGCTGCAATACGGCCGGGATCAAGGCCATCGTCGCGGCGGGCGAGCGGGTGATCACCGATCACATCGCGGCGGCCATGCCCGAAAGCCCCACCACCGAACTGCTCGTCAGCGTGGGTCCCGAGGTCCCCGAAGGGTTTCTCGATTTCCACGCCGGCATCGAAAAGGCGGCTCCTTTCGTGCGCCCGGAGCGGGTGAACGCCAACGACGACGTGATGATGATGTATTTCACCTCGGGGACGACCGGCGAGCCGAAGATGGTGGCCCACGACTTCACCTATCCGCTGGGGCATATCACCACGGGGCTGCTGTGGCACAACCTCCACGAAGGCAGCCTGCACCTGACGATCGCCGACACGGGGTGGGCCAAGGCCGCGTGGGGCAAACTCTACGGGCAGTGGCTGGCCGGGGCCTGCCTGTTCGTCTACGACCATGAGAAGTTCACGCCCGCGGACATGCTGCGCAAGATCGAGCAGTACCGCATCACGTCGCTGTGCGCGCCTCCGACGGTCTACCGCTTCCTGATCCGCGAGGATCTCACCAAATACGACCTCTCGTCGCTGGAGTACTGCACCACGGCGGGCGAGGCGCTGAACGGAGCCGTGTACGACACCTTCCTGCGCCTGACGGGCATCCGTCTGATGGAGGGCTTCGGGCAGACCGAGACGACGCTGACGCTGGCCACGTTCCCGTGGATGAAGTCCAAACCCGGGAGCATGGGCGTCCCCAATCCCCAGTACCGGATCGACCTGGTGACCCCCGACGGCCGTTCGGCCGAGGACGGCGAGCAGGGGCAGATCGTGATCCGCACCGACGGGGGCAAGCCCCTCGGTCTGTTCAAGGGTTACTACCTGAACGATGAGCTGACCCGCGAGGCGTGGCACGACGGGGTGTATTATACGGGCGACGTGGCGTGGCGCGACGAGGACGGCTACTACTGGTTCGTGGGGCGTGCCGACGACGTGATCAAGAGTTCGGGCTACCGCATCGGTCCGTTCGAGGTGGAGAGCGCCCTGATGACCCACCCGGCGGTGGTGGAGTGCGCCATTACGGGCGTTCCCGACGAGATTCGCGGCCAGGTCGTCAAGGCGACGATCGTGCTCGCCGAGGCCTACCGCGGGCAGGCCGGGGAGGCGCTCGTCAGGGAGTTGCAGGACCATGTGAAGCGCATCACGGCTCCTTATAAATACCCGCGCGTGATCGAGTTCGTGGAGTCGCTGCCCAAGACCATCAGCGGCAAGATCCGCCGCAAGGAGATCCGCAGCGGCGACGAAGGGAAATAATCCGGCCGCAGGCCGGCGGGGAGAGGGACCGTGCGGAGGGCGCGGTCCCTCTCTCTCTTTGCGGCTGCCGCTCCGGGGCCGCGTCGCGGGATTTTAACGGAACCGTATATTGCGGTTCTGAAAAAGTTTCCTAATTTTGTCTTGTGAAAGCCTGAACATGCCCGGACGTGGAGAAGAAAAAAGAACTTGAGAATTTGCTTGTTTCCGTAAGCGAGAACGACGATTACGCTTTCCGGGTTTTCTATGATCTCTATTACCGGAGCGTTTTCCGGTTCGCCTACTATTTTCTGCGCAACAGGGAGGCCTGCGGCGAGGTCGTGAGCAACGTCTTCGTCGCCGTCTGGAAGTCCCGCGTCGCGCTGCGGAGGATCGAAAACATCGACGCCTACCTCTACGTCGTCGCGCGCAACGAGGCGAACCGGTATCTGAAGGAGTCCCGTACGCGCCGCCGCTGCCTCTCGTTCGAGGAGATTCCCATCTCGCTGATCGACCGAAATTCCCCCCCCCACAGCGAAGACGCTCCCGATAGCCGGTTGATAGAGGCCGAAGTCGAGGAGCTGGTGCGCCGTCTCATAAACGATTTGCCCGAACGCTGCCGCACGGTGTTTCTGCTCAACCGGCAGGAGGGGCTGTCGTCGCGCGAGATCGCCGAGGCGCTGTCGCTCTCCGAGAGCACGGTGCGGGTCCAGATCAAGATCGCCGTCGACAGGATCGTGGCCGGCATACGCACGCATTATCCCGACCTGAAGCTGGTTTCCCTGCTGCTGTTCCTCTTCACGGCGCGTTTCTGACGCCTGCCGGAATGAAAAAAATGAAAAAAAGCCGCGGTTCCCTTAAACGGAACCGCGGCTTTCGCACTCTATATGTGTATACGACCAAAAAGGAGAAATCATGCAATATCAGCATACGAAGAGGGAGCCGGAGATGGCGGAACTGATCGAAGGTTCGGAGCGCGACCGCCGCAGGCTGGCGGAGCTGCTGGACGGCATCCGGGTGGGACCCGGAGTCGACGCCATGGCCGACGGAATGCGGGAGGCGGTGTGGGCCGACGTGCGCTCGCGCATCCGCCGCCGGGGAATCCGGATGCGGATCGTCCGCTACGCCGCGGCTGCGGCCGTGATGGCGGGCGTCGTCTGCGGCAGCTGGTTCATGGGCGGACGCCGGACCGAAAGCCGTCTGGTCGCCGCGGCGCAGCCGGTGAGCGTCTCGACGCCTCTGGGCGTGAAGTCCGACGTGGTGCTGCCCGACGGTTCGCGGGTGCGGCTCAACGGCGGCACGCGCATCGTCTATCCCGCGCTGTTCGGCGACGAACGCCGCGTGGAGGTCGACGGCGAGGCCTATTTCGAGGTCGAGCACGACGCCCGCAGGCCCTTCGTCGTCGTCACGGGACAGGTCGTCTCGACGGTGCTCGGAACGACTTTCAACGTGCACGCCTATTCCGAGGACGAGAATTACCAGATCACGCTGGCGACGGGCAGCCTGCTGGTGGACGGCGGTCCCGAGTCGCGGAGCGTGCGGCTGCGTCCCGGCGAGCAGGGATTCTTCGAGAGGACCTCCGGGCTGCTGTCGCTGCGCAGGGTGAACGTCGAGCAGGTGCTCTCGTGGCAGGAGGACAGGCTCTACTTCCGGGCCGAACCCCTGGCGTCGATCGCCCGGAGCCTCGAAAGGCAGTTCAACGTCGACATCACGATCCCCGACGAACGGCTGCGCAGGATCTGTTTCACGGGTGAGTTCGTCGACGGCGAGAACATCCACGAAATCATGCGGATCATCTCGGCCGACAGCCGTATCCTCTGCCGCAGCCGCAAGAACCATTTCGAGCTTTACAGAAACCGATAGAGATTCACGATTTTTTTCACTACAACCTAAATTTCAATCCTTATGAGTAACAATTCTACCAGCAGAAGGTCCTTCCGGGACCTTTTCGGCCAGCGGATGCTGTGCAGACTGAGCGGATTGCTGACCCTGTGTTGGTTCACGGTGGCGGCCCAGGCTCTTTACGCGCAGAATCCCGTGATTTCGTTGACGCTGAAGAACGCCACCGTGCGCGAGGTGATCGAAGCGGTCAAGACGCAGAGCGGCTACTCGTTCTGGTATCGGGAGAGCGAGATCGACCTCCGGAAGCGCGTTTCGGTCGAGGCGCACGATCAGAACGTCCTGAAACTGCTCGACGGCGTGCTCGCCGACCAGGGAATTCTGGCCAAACTCGAAGGCCGCCACATCGTGCTTTACAAATCCGACCCGGCAGGCCGGGGCCGGGAATACCAGCTGAAGGGCCGCGTCGAGACCGAGGCCGGCGATCCGATCGTGGGGGCGAACGTGCTGGTCGAGGGCACGACGAACGGCATGGTGACCAATTCGAAGGGCGAATTCGCCCTGAACGTGACTGCGGGCGCGCGGCTCAGCGTGTCGTTCATCGGCTACGACGCGGCGCAGGTCGAAGTGGGCAACCGGACGCATCTGACCGTGGTGCTGAAGGAGAATAACCAGCTCCTCGACGACGTGGTGGTGATCGGATACGGCGTGCAGAAGAAGGTCAACCTGACCGGCTCGGTCGCCGTGCGCCAGATGTCGGAGATCGAGAACCAGCCCATGACGCACGCCTCGCAGGCGCTCTATTCGATGCCCGGCGTCTACATCAACCAGGCTTCGTCGAAGCCCGGCAGCGACGGCGCGACGATCCGCATACGCGGCGTCGGCACGATGAGCAGTTCCAGCCCCATGGTGCTGGTCGACGGCATGGAGTATTCGCTCAACGAGCTGAATCCCGGCGACATCGAGACGATCTCGGTGCTGAAGGACGCTTCGGCCTCGATCTACGGTTCCAAGGCCGCCAACGGCGTCATCCTCATCACCACGAAGCAGGCCAAGAAGGGCGCACCGGTGGTGAAGTTGAGCGCCAACTTCGGCATTCAGTCGGCGACCTACGTGCCCGACGTGGTGACCGACCCGATTCAGTATATGAACATGCGCAACCAGGCCGAACTGAACGAAGGCAAGCTGACGGTGACCTACAACCGCGACGACATCCTCGAATACGAGGAGGGCATGAAGCACGACAAGTACATCTATCCCGCCTCCGATTGGTACGACCTCTGCTACCAGAACGGTTTTCTCCAGCAGTACAACGCCCGCGTTTCGGGCGGCACGGACAAGATCTCCTACTCGCTGGGCGGCGGTTACATGAACCAGCGCGGCATCATGGTCGCCAACGACGACGCGGAACGCTTCTCGTGGGACATGAAGATCAACGCGCAGGTGACCAAGCGCCTGAAGGTGGGCATCAGCCTGCTGGGCAACCTGCGCTACAACACCGACCCGATCTACGGCGTATCGACGACGGTCAACGTCATCAACCGCGCCCTGCCGATCTTCGGCACGCAGCTGCCCGACGGCAAGTGGCTCTCGACGTGGCTCTCGACCCCCGGGCGCAACAACCCCGAGAATCCGCTCATGGAGCTGCACGAGGGCAACACCAAACGTCAGCTTCACCGCATTCTGGGGCGCATCAACATCGGCTACGACCTGCCGTGGGGCATCAAGTACAACGCCAACCTGGGCTACGTGAAGGTCGACCACTATTCGAAGGACTTCAAGCACGCGATGTACACCTACAATCCCAAAACTCTTGAGCGGAAGAACTTCAGCGCCTACGTTTCGGCCAAGGACTGGGACAACAACGCGATCAACTACACTTTCTACAACACCCTTTCGTGGGGCAAGAGCTTCGGCGGCAACCACAACTTCAACGTGATGGTCGGCACGGAGTACAAGCGTTACGACGGCAAGAACTTCCAGGCCAAGAAACGCGACTACTTCAACAACCAGCTCACCGCCCTGTCGGTCGGCGCCACGATGGAGGATATTTCGGGCGGATCGTCGCTCGAACTGCTCTTCTCCTACTTCGGGCGAATCACCTACGACTACAAGGAGAAATACCTGATCGACGTGACGGCGCGTTACGACGGTTCGTCGAAATTCGCCAAGGGCAACCGATGGGCCTTCTTCCCCGCCGTGTCGGTCGGGTGGCGCATCGACAAGGAGAATTTCATGCAGAACGTCCGGGCGGTCGACGTGCTCAAGCTCCGCGGCTCGGTCGGCGAGATGGGCAACCAGGCCATCGGCAACTACGAGTACCTGATGGCCGTGCTGGCGAACAAGAGCTACAATTACAGCTTCGGCGACGTGCTGTCGGGCGGCGCGGCGATCAAGGATTTCGTCGACGAGAACATCTCGTGGGAGACCACCCGCACCTACAACCTCGGACTGGATTTCGAGGCCTTCGACCACCGCCTGCTGTTCAGCGTCGACCTCTATAAGAAACGCACCGAAGGCATCCTGCGCGACGTGAAGATTCCGGCGCAGATCGGCAACCTGAACGGCCCGAAGCAGAACATCGGCGTGGTGGCCAACGACGGCGTCGAGCTGAACCTCCAGTGGCGGAGCGCGGTCAAGAATTTCCATTACAGCCTCGGCGGCAACTTCTGCTACAACAAGAACATCGTCGTCGACCTCGACGGGCAGGAGTACATCAAGACCTTCAACATCATCCGCGAGGGCGAACCCATCGACGCGTGGTATCTCTACCAGGCCGACGGCTTCTACAACAGTTACGAGGAGATCGCCAATTCGGTGACCGTCGGCAGCGGCGTGAAGCCCGGGTACATCCGCTACAAGAATCTCAACAACGACGACAAGATCGACAACGACGACCGCGCCGTCTGCGGCAACCTCACGCCGAGCATCACCTACGCCTTCAACTTCTCGCTGGGATGGAAGGGACTCGAACTTTCGGCGCAGTTCCAGGGCGTCGCCGACGTGAAGACCTATCTTTCGGGCAACCTCGCAGCCCCGTTCTGGAACGGAGCGGGCGTGCTGAAGGAGTGGGCGACCGACGCGTGGACCCCCGAGAACCACAACTCCCGCCTGCCGATCCTCCACACCGCCACGGGCGCGCCCGAGATGCACGACTACAAGAACACGCAGTGGCTCTACGATGCGTCGTACCTGCGCTGCAAGCAGCTGCAACTCTCGTACACCCTCCCCAAGAGGTGGATTTCGAAGCTCGGAATGAGCCAGTGCCAGATCTTCGTCAACGGCGAGAACCTCTTCACGATCTCCCCGCTGAAGATGTTCGACCCCGAGATCGACCTTTCGTCGACCAACCTGATGCAGTATCCTTCGCTGCGGACGATCAACTTCGGCTTCAACATTACTTTCTAATCGCTTCAAATACGGAAAAACATGAAAAAAACAGTAATCGGATTGATGCTTTGCGGTGCGGCGGCGCTGGCCTCCTGCAACCTCGACACCATTCCCACCGACAAATATACGGTCGAGACGTTCTGGGAAACCGAAGAAGGAACCGAGGCCGCCATGACCGGCTGTTACAACATACTGACCAACAGCGCGCTGTTCGGAGACTCGGCGCCGCTGCTCGAAGAGACCTGCACGCCCAACGCCTATAATTACAACAACGCGGGCGGATACAATGTCATCGCCCAGGGGACCCACACGGCCAACAGCTCGGGCATCATCGCCAACCGCTGGAAAAAGTGCTACGAGGGCATCGGACGCTGCAACACCCATCTCAACCGCCTGCCTGCCGCCGTCGTGGCCGACGACCGCAGGGTGCAGATGGAGGGCGAGGCCAAGTTCCTCCGCGCGCTCTATTACTACATGCTGGTGACCTATTACAACGGCGTGCCGCTGATCCTCGAAGAGCCTGTCTATGCGCACGGTTCGCTGCCCCGCGCCTCGCGCGAGGAGGTGGTGCGGGCGATTCTCGACGATCTGAACGACATCATCGACCGTGAACTGCTCGACTGGCAGTGGACCAAAGCCGCCGACCAGGGGCGCGCCACGCGCGGCGCGGCGATGGCCCTCAAGGCCCGTCTGCTGCTTTTCGAGGCCAGCAAGCTGGTCAACCCCTCGAACGACGCCGCGAAATGGCAGGCTGCGGCCGATGCGGCCAAAGCCGTGATCGAAAAGGAGGCCCAGGCGGGCTACGACCTGTTCGGCGACTACCGGAAACTCTTCCTGCCGGCGAACGAGCACAGCTGCGAGTGCGTCTTCAACATCGAATTCTCGAAGACCAAGAACACGGCCGTCAATTCGTTCAACGTTTACAGCGTCCAGTACCGCAACAACGCACCGCTGCTCGATCTGGTGATGGACTACCGGACGACGACCGACGGTGCGGCCACGATGGGCAAGTACGACAACCTCGATCCGCGTTTCGCGGCGACGAATTTCTATCCCGGGAGCACGTTCCTCGGCAAGGCCAACTGCCCGGCCGGGGAGGTGTGCCAGTTCACGGGCTTCGCACACCGGAAACTCACGATCTACGACGCGCAGAAGCGCGATTCGGACGACAGCAACGGCGAGACCAACTACATGTTCATCCGCTACGCCGACGTGCTGCTGATGTTCGCCGAGGCGCAGAACGAGGTCGACGCCACGCCCTCCGATGCCGTTTACGACGCCGTGAACCGCGTGCGCGGCCGCGTCGGCATGCCCACCTATGCCTACGGTTCGAAGAGCCAGTCCGAAATGCGCGAGATCATCCGCCACGAGCGCCGCGTCGAATTCGCCGGCGAGGGGCTTTATTATAACGACATCCGCCGCTGGATGACCGCCGAGCTGGTGATGAACGCCGTGATTCAGGACTATGCGGGCACGGACATCGCCGTCCGGGCGTTCGACCCCGACCGCGACTACTGGTGGCCCGTTCCGGCGGACCAGATCCTGCTGAACAAGAAACTCGAACAGAATCCCAATTATTAATCCGACAACCGCTAACTGGCAATTATGAAAAAATATCTGTGGATACTGGCTGCCGCATTTCTCCTTCAGGCTTGCAGCAAAGACGAGGAGGAGGGACCTTACGTTCCCTGGCGGCCGGGCGACGACAAGGAGGAGACGATCGACCTGGACAAGGCCACGAAGGTGATGATTCTGACCGAGCAGGCCAAGAACCGGATCGTGATGATCGACCAGCCGACGGGAAAGGTCGCCTGGGAGTGGACGGCCGCCGACAGCGGGCTTTCGGCTGCGGAACAGGCGTGGTTCGATCTGCCCGACGAGGCCAAACCGGTCTACAACCGTACGTGCGTGCTCGTCACGGCTTCGGGCGGCGGCGTGGCGCTGATCCGCATTGCGGACAAGAAGGCGATGTTCTACGCCAAGCCGGGCGGAAACCCCCACTCGGCCGAGGTGCTGCCCGACGGGAATGTCGTCGTGGCGTCGAGCACGGGCAACCTGTTGAGCGTCTACGTGTACAATGGCGCCGACAGCTACGTTTCCAGACCCGCCTTCACCATGCCGGTCCATTCGGCCCACAACGTGGTCTGGGACCGGAAGCGCGGCTGCCTCTGGACGGCGACGGGCGCCCAGCTGCTCAAGCTCGCCTACAACGGGAAGCGTACGGCTCCGGAACTGACGCAGGTGCGCTCTTACGATATGGCGGCGGGGAATACCGATGCCCACGACCTGGCGCCCGTCTGCGGGGAGGATGCGATGTATGTATCGACGAATCAGCATGTCTACAAGTTCGACTGTGCGGCGGAGAAGTTCCTCGACGTGCAGATCTTCCAGCAGAACACCATCAAGAGCATTTCGACGGGTCCGGAGGGGTATTCCACGATCGTCATGCGCCCCACGTCGGGCGGGAGCAACTGGTGGTCGGCCGAGGTGTGCGACATGAAGGGCAACCGGCTGTTCAACCGCGCGGGCTACCAGATTTACAAGGCCCGCTGGTATGTGGAGAATCCGTTCGGGTATCCCGAGGTTCACACTTTGTAAAACTTAAAATGCAAAAACGATGAAAAACATCCGAAAATACATGATGGCCGCGGCATGCATGACCGCCGCTGCGGCGCTGGTCGCCTGCACCGAGGCCGTGAAACGCGACACCGAGGAGGAAATCCAGGAGATGACCGTTCCCAAGAAACCCGGACCGATCACGAAGGTGCCGGCAACGCTCACCTGCAACGGCGGCGAAGAGTTCACCTTCTCGGTTTCGAAGGTTCAGTGGGCCGAGACCTACGAATGGACGATCGCCGAGCAGGAGAAGTCGAAAATCTCGATCATCGACGGTCAGGGAACCAACGTCATCACCGTTAGGGTGGTCAACGACGACGTGGTGATTCCCGCCCAGTCGGTGTCGGTGGTGGCCAAAAACGAACTGGGTGCGAGCAAGGTGCGCGAGTATTTCGCGGCGATCACCGTGTCGGTCCCCATCGAGCTGCCGGGCTATACGATCAAGAAGTACGGCAAACGCTGGTGGATGACCGAGAACTGCCACGAAGCGGGCGAGGACGGCAATCTGGGCGTTGCGCCCGACCTGACGGCTTTCTCGGTTGCGGGGTTGGAGGCGTCGCATTTGCAGCGGTTGAACGACGCAAAGGGCCGTTACTACACCTGGTATGAGGCGATGACCGGCATATCGGGCTGTACGGCGGAGCAGTGTCCCTATGTGCAGAATTACGAAGGGGTGGACGACGTGGGCAACGCCTTCAAACTCGACGGTACGGAGGAGGGCGAGTTCGGCGTCCAGATACGCGGCTGCTGTCCCGAAGGCTGGCACGTGGCCAACGCCAACGACTGGTGGGACATGCTGATGGCTATCAAAAGCGAGTATGCCATTCCCGACGATTTCGCGCAGGGCGGATACACCTTCTCCGGCGGCCACGACGGGAAACCCGAGAATGCCATTACGAAGGCCGGATTCTACAAGTCGGGCTGCACGGTCAAGAATACGGGCAACGTCGGCGCATGGCTGCGCGGCGGCAACGGCCGTATCGTTGACGGCGGTATTTGGAATCAGGCGAATATGACGCTCACGGACGCCGGGGAACCCCTCCTGCAATTCGTCGACGGGGCCGAAAGCATCGGTTTCGGCTGGTATCCGCTGGGCTATCAGAAGGCCGACGGCAGTTTCAACAGCGGCGCGCTGGGCAAATGGGGCTACGTGTGGTTCATCGGGCAGACCAACGCCTCGACGGCCCGTTCGCTGGTCATCAGCGGTACGAGTCTGAACCTTCAGACCAAGACCAATCAGGAGGCGGCCAAGGATATTTATCTGAACGTCCGCTGCGTGAAAAACTACACCAAATAACCGGAAGCGATGAAAAAAAGAATTCTGTTTACGGCAGCGGCGCTGGTGTGCGCCGCCAACCTGACGGCCCAGTGTCTCGGCGTCGGAAGCTCGACCAGCAGCATGAGCCCCGAGGAGATGGCCGCCGCCGCGAAGGCCGGCGTGGAGTATGTCGAAATCGGCATCAGCGGCCGCGGGACCGTGGCTGAAATCCGCGAGAAGGCGCTGCACGCCAAACGCATGGCCGACGAGGCCGGTCTGAAGGTCTGGTCGTGCCACCTCCCGTTCTCCCGCAAGCTGGACATCTCGGTGCTGAACGACAGCGCCCGCATGGCCAACCTCGAATTCCTGACCGAAATGATCGCGATCTGCGGCGAAGTGGGACCGGAGAAACTGGTGCTGCATCCCAGTTCCGAACCGATTGCGGACGGGGAGCGCGAGCAGCGTATCCGGAACAGCATCGCTTCGATCGGCATATTGCGCAGGGAGGCGGCGCGGATCGGCGCGCAGCTGTGCATCGAGGATCTGCCCCGCACGTGCCTCGGGCGGAACTCGGCCGAGTTGCTGCGCATCATCGCCCCTTATCCCGAGGTGAAAATCTGTTTCGACACGAACCACCTGCTTTCGGAGGACCTGCTGCACTTCGTCGAGGCGTGCGGCGACCGGATTGCGACCGTCCATGTCTCGGATTACGACATGGTCGATGAGCGTCACTGGCTTCCGGGCAAGGGTCGGATCGACTGGCCCGCGCTGTACGGGGCGCTGATGAAGGCCGGTTACAAGGGCGTCTTCATGTACGAACTGAAACGCGGCGAGGGATCGTTCGGCGAAATGGTCGCCATCTACGAAAAGCTGGCCTCCGACGCGGCGAAGCTGGAATAACGCCGCTCCCGAAGAGTGCGAAAAAAGAGGTTACGGCAATTCGTAACCTCTTTTTCTGTGGGCCCAGAGGGGCATGATCCCACGACCTTCGGATTATGAGTCCGCTGCTCTGACCAACTGAGCTATGGGCCCGGTCCTGCGCCCCGGGGGCGCTTTCGTGGCGCAAAGATAGAAAAAGTATTCAGATTGCGCAACCCCGAGGTGCTTCGGGTGCGAAAAAATTTGCACGCGGGCTTGTTTGTTGCGAATTAATTCGTACCTTTGTCGCGCTTAAGCATTAATTAAAAACAAAAACAACGAAATGAAAAAGGGTATTCATCCGGAGAATTATCGTTTGGTGGCGTTCAAGGACATGTCCAACGACGTCGTGTTTTTGTGTCGGTCCGCCGTTTCGACAAAAGAGACCATCGAAGTGAACGGCGAAACCTATCCCGTGTATAAGATGGAAATTTCCAACACCTCGCACCCGTTCTACACGGGTAAGATGAAGTTGGTTGACACCGCTGGTCGCGTCGATAAGTTTATGAGCCGTTACGCAAAACGCTACGATAAGAAGAATGCGAAGTAAAACTGCTTGCGCATTTACGAAATAACGGGCTGCAACCGAGGGTTGCGGCCCGTTGTTTTTCATTCCCCGCAGGGAATTTCCGGTCTTTGTGAAAAAATCCGTACAAGATTTTATTTTTATGCATATATTTGCGCCTGAAGGCAAACAAGACCGTAAACCCTTAAAGAGTCGGAGCCATGAAAAACAAGATGAAGCATATAGCAACCGCCGCGGCGCTGGGCGTCGTTGCACTCCTTGCCTCCTGCGTGAGCAGGCAGGTTGCCGTCGAGGCCGAGAGCCGGAGCGATTCGCTGGAGTTGGTCGTCAGCGCGAAGGACTCGCTGATCAATGCCGTGTTCGCGGACATCAACGCCATCTCGGAGAACCTCGCGCTGATCAAGTCGCGCGAGAACCTGATCACCGTGGCTGGGGAGTCGGAGGGAGGCCGCCGTCCCGTCGAGGAGATCGACAACGACATCAAGGCCATCGACCGGCTGCTGCGGGAGAACCGCGCGAAGATCGAGTCGCTGCAACGTTCGGCGGCCCAGCTGCGCAAGGCCAATCTGCGTATCGACGGTCTGGAGAAGATGATCGCCGACATGAACAGGCAGCTGGCGGAGAAGAAGGCCGAGGTGGAGCAGCTGCGCGAGAGTCTCGTCCGGATGGGCGACGAGGTGAAGAGCCTGACCGAGGAGGTGGCTGTCCGCAGCGCCGAGGTCGAGAACCTGAGCGGCGAGAAGGTCGAGTTGCAGAACCAGCTCAACACGGTCTATTACATCGTGGGGGCCGAGAAGGAGTTGCGCGACGCGCAGATCATCAACAAGCAGGGATTCATCGGACGGACGCTGACCGTCGGACGGAACAGCAATTTCGACAGCTTCACGATGACCGATTCGCGCCTGCTGTCGGAGGTCCCTGTCGGACAGAAGAAGGCGACGCTCGTCACTTCGCATCCCGAGGGGTCGTACGAACTGGTGACCGACGCGAACAAGGTCGTCGAGAAACTGATCATCACCGATCCCGTGCGGTTCTGGGAGTCTTCGAAAATTCTGATCATTAGTTGCAAATAGGCGGTTCGTCCGCCGTTACAACGCTTTTCAGAGTCCCTGCCGGTCGCGGCGGGGACTTTTTTTGACATCACGGGAGCTGATTTGTTTGCTTTTCCTGATTTTTTTGTATTTTTGTTCGTAAAATCACATCACACAGATCAAATAAGTTTATGGATTATCAACCCCAACCGCAGTTTGAGGAGTCGGCATTGAAGGAGAGTTGTTCTGCGGATTGTAGTAGTTGTCCTACGTTTCCGGCGCCGTTCCGCCGCATCGGCGATTCGACCTATTGTCGGTTTTCACAGCTTACGTTTGCAGCCGGAGAAGGGGTGACGTTCCCCGCGGACCGCATGGTGCGCATCCTTTTCGTGATGTCGGGATCGTTGAGGCTGGAACACGGAAACGACACGGTGCGTCTGGTTACGTCGAAACAGTGCGTGTGTCTCGCCCGCAGCGAACGCTTCGTGGTGACGGCTCAGGACGACGAGACGCATGTGGTCGTGCTGTCGCTCATCCATCGGATCGAATTCTGCGAGCAGGACATTTTCGACAAGGTGATGCCCTACGACTCGGTCGTTCCGACCGAATCGGTCCCCATGCTTTCGATGCATCCGGCGATAGAACGCCTTTTGAGCACATTCTTTACGATCCGCCAGATGTTCAACTGCGTCCGCTACCACCGGATGAAGGCCACCGAGCTTTTTATGATGATCAAGGTGCTCTACACGCCGACCGAACATGCCTACTTCTTCCAGTCGATGATTCAGCCGCAGGACAATTTCCGCGTCTTCGTCTGCAACAATTACGACAAGGCACAGGGCGTCGCCGAGCTGGCTTCGCTGGCGGGCATGAGCCTCTCGGTTTTCAAACGCCGCTTCGCCGAGCATTTCAACGACAGCGTTTACCACTGGATGATGCGCCAGAAGGCGCTGAAGGTCTTCACCGACATCCGCGACGGCGAGGACAGCACCAAGGCGCTGATGAACAAGTACGGGTTCCGTCACTACACGCAGTTCAGTCGTTTCTGCAAGAATTACCTTCAGGCGACGCCCGCGCAGCTGATCAACTCGATCAAGAAGAAATAGGGCCGCCGGCCGCCACGGATAAAAAGGATGAAAAGGAGGCCTCTCCGCAGGTCTCCTTTTTTCGATGCGACGCCGGATGAACCGCGCACGGCGTCATCGGGCCGGTCGCGGCGTAGGGCATCGGGCCGGATCGGATTTGCGGGTGACGCCGGGGCGGATGCCATCTGGTTTTCAGCGTTCCAGCACGTAGACGTTCAGGTCGATCCACTCTCCGTCGGAGAGCTGTTCGCCTTGTGCCTCGACATGGCTGCGGAGGAAGCCGAGACGCTGCGGAATGCGGTTGCTCGGGAGGTTGCCCGTGCCGCAGCGGATCTCGACACGCCGCATGCCCATCTCCCCGAACGCAAGGTCGCAGAGCGTCCGCACGGCGGCCGCCATGATCCCCTTGCCCTGCTGTTCCTCGCGCAGCCAGTAGCCGATCTCGACGCTGCGCCTGGCGGCGTCGGCCGATTTGAAGCCGATCAGTCCCGCAAAGGCGTTGCCGCTGCGGAGCGTGAAGACCGGATTGGCCGTGTCGGCGAGCATTCCGGCCACCACCTGCCGGGTCTGCTCGATCCGGTGCGTGTCGGCCACGAACGGGAGCCAGCGGCCCAGGTAGCGGCGTTGGGTGTCGATCGAGGCGAAGATGTCCGGTGCGTCCTCCGTGCGGAGCCGCCGGAGCGCGTAAGGGCCGAAGAGGGGGATGGTTTCCATAGTGCGTGAATTCGTAGCGGTAAAGATACGAAAAAGCGGGACGGTTTCAAAGCCGGATGGCGCTCGATTCGGCAAAACGCGCCGAACGATAAAGGCGGCAGGCCCTTGGCGCCGAAGATCGGGAAAAAGCGCGCATTCGGGTTTGCATATAAAAATAGGTGTCGAAGGCCCGGGATCCTGCCGCCCGGGAGCTGCCGGGACGCCGTCCGGGTGGCGGGGTGACATAGTTGGCCCGGGGAGGTAATATTTTTTGCGGTAGCTGTTGCGTTATCCAAAACTTTTCCTATCTTTGCACCCGATTTCGCCCCTGAAGTCAGGACGATCGGGCGCGGTTCTTTGAGAAGAGTGAAAAAGTAGAAAATTTATTCCGAATAATTTGCGCGATAAATTTTTTATGCCTACTTTTGCAATCCAAAACGGTGAATACTGCCGATGTAGCTCAGTTGGCCAGAGCAGCTGATTTGTAATCAGCTGGTCGGGGGTTCGAATCCCTCCATCGGCTCGGAAAGCCGACGCGAGGGAAGCGAAATGAAGTTACAAAACCGCGTTAGCGGCACAGATGAAAAAGATTGGCGGCACAGGCTTGCCTGACGCAGACAAGGTTTTTCAGATGTGAGGTTTCGAAGAAACTTTTGTAACGGAAGCAGCGACCGGGCGCCGGTAGAACGAAAGCCTCCCCAAAGCGGGATCGGCGAAGTGGAACGAGGCGCAGCCGAGTGAAACGAGCCAATTCCTCCGGGAAAGACGAGCGAAGCGAATTCCTCACGGGAGAGGAGCAAAACAAGGGAAGTTACCAGAGTGGCCAAATGGGGCAGACTGTAAATCTGCTGGCGTACGCCTTCGGTGGTTCGAATCCATCACTTCCCACAAAAAAGAGTGCCGGTTGGAGTTGCAGGCCCGGCGCCGTCGAGAGACGGTGTGAGGGAGGGGATAACTCTGATACGGTCTGTTTTTGCGGAAGTAGCTCAGTTGATAGAGCATCAGCCTTCCAAGCTGAGGGTCGCGAGTTTGAGCCTCGTCTTCCGCTCCAATGCGCAGCAGCGTGTGATACGAACGCCTCCGTTCAGCGATGATGGGGAGTTTGTGTCGCTCGCTTGTTCTGCGAAATGAATTTTAAAACTTTGGGACAATTTTTAACAATACTTTAAATACTTAATACTATGGCAAAAGAAAAATTCGACCGGTCGAAACCGCACGTAAACATCGGTACCATCGGTCACGTTGACCACGGTAAGACCACCCTTACCGCTGCTATCACGACTGTTTTGGCAAAGAACGGTCTGTCGGAACTCCGTTCGTTCGACTCGATCGACAACGCTCCCGAGGAGAAAGAGCGTGGTATCACGATCAACACCTCGCACGTTGAGTACCAGACGGCCAACCGCCACTACGCTCACGTAGACTGCCCGGGCCACGCCGACTATGTGAAGAACATGGTTACCGGTGCCGCTCAGATGGACGGCGCCATTCTGGTCGTTGCCGCTACGGACGGTCCGATGCCCCAGACCAACGAGCACGTGCTGCTCGCCCGTCAGGTGAACGTACCGCGCATCGTCGTTTTCCTGAACAAGTGCGACATGGTGGACGATCCCGAAATGCTCGACCTGGTCGAGATGGAGGTTCGCGACCTGCTTTCCAAGTATGAGTACGATGGCGACAACGCTCCCATCATCCGCGGTTCCGCACTCGGCGGCCTGAACGGCGAGCCGAAGTGGGAGGAGAAGATCATGGAGCTGATGGCTGCCGTTGACGAATATATCCCCGTTCCTCCGCGTGAGAACGAGAAGCCGTTCCTGATGCCTGTCGAGGACGTGTTCTCGATCACCGGCCGCGGTACCGTCGTAACGGGCCGTATCGAAACCGGTGTCATCCACGTAGGCGATCCCGTCGAGATCGTAGGTCTTGAGGAGAAGACCCTCACGTCGACCTGCACGGGCGTCGAGATGTTCCGCAAGCTGCTCGACGAGGGCGAGGCCGGCGACAACGTAGGTCTGCTGCTCCGCGGTATCGACAAGAAGGAGGTTAAGCGCGGTATGGTAGTCGCCAAGCCGGGTTCGATCACTCCGCACACCGAGTTCGAGGCCGAGGTCTACATCCTGAAGAAAGAGGAGGGTGGCCGTCACACGCCGTTCCACAACAACTATCGTCCCCAGTTCTACCTGCGTACGATGGACGTAACGGGTGAGGTTCACCTGCCCGCAGGCGTCGACATGGTTATGCCGGGCGACCACGTGACCATCACCGTGAAGCTGATCTACCCCGTAGCTATCAACGAAGGTCTGCGTTTCGCAATCCGCGAGGGTGGCCGTACGGTAGGTGCAGGTCAGATCCTGAAGATCGTGAAGTAGTTCAGGCGCGAGAGCCATCGGAAGGTTGCTTGCGAATGGCCGAGCGACGCCGACTACTGTCGCCTGCGGTTTTCGGGCGACGAAATAATAGACAGAAAGCAGTACGGGTTACTGTACTCTTTCTGTCACATAGGAGCATAGTTCAAGGGTAGAATAGCGGTCTCCAAAACCGTTGATGGGAGTTCGAATCTCTCTGCTCCTGCCAAGAGTAAAAGACGAAGATATGTTCAAATACGTTAAAGAATCTTACAACGAGCTTGTAAACAAGGTAACGTGGCCTACGTTTCCGCAGCTCCAGAGTTCTACGATCGTCGTGATGGTGGCTTCGGTCATCTTTGCCGTGGTCGTTCTGGCGATGGACGTGACGTTCGAGAACGTGATGGCAGGCATTTACAAGACCCTGGGCGGTCTTGGCCGTTAATTGTTTGCTGAACGATGAGCGAGATTAAGAAACAGTGGTATGTCGTCCGCGCAATCGGTGGCAAGGAGGGGAAGGTCAAAGAGTATATCGAGGCTGAAATCCGCCACAACCACCTTGAGGACTACATTTCCCAGGTGCTGATCCCTACCGAAAAAGTCTATACCATCCGCAACGGAAAGAAGGTCTCCAAGGAGAAGGTCTCTTATCCGGGCTACGTGCTGGTGGAGGCTGCGTTCGTAGGGCAGATTCCGATTATAATTCGCAATACCCCCAACGTGCTGGGTTTCCTCGGCGACACCAAAGAGGACAGCCGCAAGATGAACGCCACGCCTCTGCGTCCGCAGGAGGTAGCGCGTATTCTCGGCCGCGTCGACGAACTGAACGCACAGGAGGAGGAGAACGAAATACCCTTCTTTGTCGGCGAGACCGTCAAGGTTACGGACGGTCCTTTCTCGAGCTTCCAAGGTACTATCGAGGCAGTCGACAACGAGCGCAAGAAACTCACGGTATCGGTGAAGATATTCGGGCGCAAAACTCCTATGGAGTTGAGTTTCACCCAAGTAGAAAAAGAATAATTAACCAAGGAAAACTATGGCAAAAGAGGTTGCTGCATTTATTAAATTGCAGATCAAAGGTGGTGCCGCCAATCCTTCGCCCCCGGTTGGTCCCGCATTGGGTTCTAAGGGAGTCAATATCATGGACTTCTGCAAGCAATTCAATGCTCGTACGCAGGACAAGGCGGGAAAGGTTCTTCCGGTCATCATCACGGTTTACAGCGATAAGTCGTTCGACTTTGTTGTAAAACAGCCGCCCGTAGCTATCCAGCTCAAGGAAGCAGCTAAAGTGCAGAAAGGTTCCGCGCAGCCCAACCGCGACAAGGTCGGTCAGGTGACGTGGGATCAGATCCGCGAAATCGCGCAGGACAAAATGCCCGATATGAACTGCTTCACGCTGGAATCCGCTATGCGCATGGTTGCCGGTACTGCCCGCAGTATGGGTATCAGTGTCGTCGGAGAATTTCCTAATATGTAATTGCGAAGAAGATGAGTAAGTTGACAAAAAATCAAAAGATCGCCTACGCTAAGGTGGAAGCCGGTAAGGCTTACAAGCTCTCGGAGGCTGCCGCTCTTCTGAAGGAAATTACGTTCACGAAATTCGACGCTTCGGTGGATATCGACGTGCGTCTGGGAGTCGATCCCCGCAAGGCGAACCAGATGGTCCGCGGCGTGGTGACGCTTCCCCACGGAACCGGTAAGACGGTGCGCGTGCTGGTGCTGTGTACTCCCGAAAAGGAGGCCGAGGCACAGGCTGCAGGCGCGGACTATGTAGGTCTGGACGAGTATGTTGACAAGATCAAGGCCGGCTGGACCGACGTTGACGTGATCATCTGTACTCCCAATGTGATGGGTAAAGTCGGTGCGCTGGGCCGTATTCTGGGTCCCCGCGGACTGATGCCGAACCCCAAGACCGGTACGGTTACGATGGAAGTCGGCAAGGCCGTCCAGGAGGTGAAAGCCGGTAAGATCGACTTCAAGGTCGACAAATTCGGTATCATCCACACGACGGTAGGCAAGGTTTCGTTCTCGGCAGATCAGATCGTGGACAACGCGAAAGAGGTGCTGAATATGATTCTCAAGCTGAAACCGGCTGCTGCCAAAGGTTCTTACGTGAAGAGTATTTATCTCTCGACCACCATGAGCCCCGGCGTGCAGATTGATTCCAAATCAGTAGAAACCAAATAAGAAGGAGGAGAGAAGAGATGACTAAGGAAGAAAAACTGGTTGTAATTGACAGCCTTGCCGAGCAGCTCCAGGCTTATCCTCACTTCTATATCGCCGACATCGAGTCGCTGAACGCAGAGCAGACCGCTGCCCTGCGCCGCAAGTGCTTCGAGAGCGACGTGAAGCTGGTGGTCGTTAAGAACACCCTCTTGGGCAAAGCCCTTGAGAAGGTGGAGAAGGCCGATGCTGATCTGGTAAAAGTATTGGAGGGTCCTACCTCGATTATGTTCACCAACGTTGCGAAAGCTCCCGCTGTTTTGATCAAGGAGTTCCGCAAGAAGTCGGAGAAGCCCGTCCTGAAGGCGGCTTTCGCCGAAGGATGCGTTTACGTGGGTGACGATCAGCTGGACGCTCTGTGTAACATCAAGTCGAAGGAAGAGCTTATCGCCGACATCGTCGCACTGCTCCAGTCCCCGGCCAAGAATGTTATCTCTGCATTGCAGGCTAATGCAGGCCAAAAGATTGCGGGCCTCGTGAAGACGCTCGAATCGAGAAACAACTAATTTCACAAACAAGAATCAAAAACAAATTAATAAGCTTACAACTATGGCAGACGTAAAGAAACTTGCTGAAGAACTGGTAAACCTGAAGGTTACCGAGGTAAACGAACTCGCACAGATCCTCAAGGAGGAGTATGGCATTGAGCCGGCTGCTGCCGCTGTTGCCGTTGCAGCTCCCGCTGCAGGCGCAGGCGAGGCTGCTGCCGCCGAGAAGACGTCGTTCGACGTTATCCTGAAGGCTGCAGGTCAGGCCAAGCTCCAGGTTATCAAGGTAGTGAAGGACATCGCAGGTCTTTCGCTGGGCGATGCTAAGGCACTTGTTGACGGTGCTCCCAAGGCCGTTAAGGAGGGTGTTTCCAAGGAGGAGGCTGAGCAGATCAAAGGCCAGCTCGAGGAAGCAGGTGCTGAAGTTGAGCTCAAGTAGCATTGCTGCTTAAGCGTCAATAGAAGACGAACAGGTATAGGGCTTACCGGTGTGTAAGCTCTATGCCTTTTCTTGGTCTAAAGACCGGAAGTGCCGATCAGGAGCTGTGTCCGGTTTTTGGAATATAGGATGCTCCCGGGGCCTGCAAGGCCTTCATACGGGAGCATTGCCGGGATAATGACCCGCACATTTTGGGGAGCGTAACCCATTACACTTCAACTAATTTGGATTTTACGATGTCCGCAGCAAAAACACAACAAAGAATTAGCTTTTCGACAGTAAAGAACCGGGTTCCGTACCCGGATTTGCTGGAGGTACAGCTTAAATCATTCCGGGACTTTTTCCAGATGGACACCACGGCCGAAAACCGTAAGAACGAGGGCCTTTACAAGGTCTTCCAGGAAAATTTCCCCATCACGGATACCCGGAACAATTTCGTTCTGGAGTTTATCGACTACTATATCGACCCGCCCCGTTACTCGATCGAGGAGTGCCTGGAGCGCGGTTTGACGTACAGCGTTCCGCTGAAAGCCAAGCTGAAGCTCTACTGCACGGACGACGAACACGAAGATTTCGGTGTTGTCGTTCAGGACGTGTACTTCGGTACGATCCCCTATATGACCGAACGCGGTACGTTCGTCATCAACGGTGCGGAGCGTGTCATCGTATCCCAGCTGCACCGTTCGCCCGGCGTGTTCTTCGGACAGAGCATGCACACGAACGGCACCAAGCTCTACTCGGCGCGAATCATTCCTTTCAAGGGTTCGTGGATCGAGTTCGCTACGGACATCAACAACGTGATGTATGCGTACATCGACCGTAAGAAGAAACTGCCCGTCACGACGCTGCTGCGCGCCATCGGCTACGAGGCCGACCAGCAGATCCTGGAAATCTTCGACCTGGCGGACGAGGTGAAGGTCAACAAGGCCAACCTCAAGAAGGCCGTGGGCCGCAAGCTGGCCGCGAGGGTGCTCTCGACGTGGGTCGAGGACTTCGTGGACGAGGACACGGGCGAGGTGGTTTCCATCGAACGAAACAACGTGATCGTGGACCGCGAGACGGTTCTCGAGGAGGAGCATGTGGACCAAATCCTCGAAAGCGGCGCCAAGACGATTCTGCTGCACAAGGAGAACCTCTCGGGCATCGACTTCTCGATCATCTACAATACGCTGCAAAAAGACCCGTGCAACTCCGAGAAGGAGGCCGTGGTTTATATTTACAGGCAGCTGCGCGCTTCGGAGCCGCCCGATGAGGCTACGGCGCGCGACGTCATCGAGAAGCTGTTCTTCTCGGACAAACGCTATGACCTGGGCGATGTGGGCCGTTACCGCATCAACAAGAAGCTGGATCTGGACACCGATCCGGCCATCCGCACGCTGACGCGCGAGGACATCATCGCCATCATCAAATACCTGATCCAGCTGATCAACTCGAAGGCCGACGTCGATGACATCGACCACCTGTCGAACCGCCGCGTCCGCACGGTGGGCGAGCAGCTGTCGAATCAGTTCTCGGTCGGTTTCGTGCGCATGGCGCGTACGATCCGCGAGCGCATGAACGTGCGTGACAACGAGGTGTTCACGCCGGTGGACCTGATCAACGCCAAGACCCTTTCGTCGGTGATCAACTCCTTCTTCGGAACCTCGCAGCTCTCGCAGTTCATGGACCAGATCAACCCGCTGGCCGAAATCACGCACAAACGCCGTCTGTCGGCCCTCGGTCCCGGCGGTCTGTCGCGTGACCGCGCCGGTTTCGAGGTGCGGGACGTGCACTACACGCACTACGGACGCCTTTGCCCGATCGAGTCGCCGGAAGGCCCGAACATCGGTCTGATCTCGTCGCTGTGCGTCTATGCGAAGATCTCCCCGATGGGCTTCATCGAGACGCCTTACCGCCGCGTGGAGAACGGCAAGGTCGATATGGACAATTCGCACATCCACTACTATTCGGCCGAGGAGGAGGAAGACCTGGTCGCCGCACAGGCGAACACCCCGATCGACGGGGAGGGCAATTTCCTGGAGCCGGATCGCATCAAGGCGCGTGAAGGCGCCGATTTCCCCGTGGTCACGGCCAGCGAAGTGGACCTGATGGACGTGGCTCCGAACCAGATTGCCTCGATCGCCGCGAGCCTTATCCCGTTCCTGGAGCACGACGACGCCAACCGTGCGCTGATGGGTTCGAACATGATGCGCCAGGCCGTGCCCCTGGTGACTTCGGAAGCCCCGATCGTCGGCACGGGTATCGAGAAGGACATGATCTCCGACAGCCGCATCCAGATCGTTGCCGAGGGCGACGGCGAGGTGGTTTTCGCCGATGCGACGAAGATTCAGATCAAATACGAGCGTACGGAGGACGAGATCCTCGCGTCGTTCGCTCCGGAGGTGACGACCTACACGCTGCCGCGCTACCGTCGCACCAACCAGAATACCTCGGTGACGCTGAAGCCCATCGTGCTGACGGGCGACAAGGTGACGAAGGGGCAGATTCTGACCGAAGGCTACTCGACGCAGCACGGCGAGCTGGCCCTGGGCCGCAACCTCAAGGTGGCGTTCATGCCCTGGAAGGGTTACAACTTCGAGGACGCCATCGTGATCTCGGAGCGTATCCAGCGTGAGGACATCTTCACCTCGGTGCACGTCGACGAATATATCATGGAGGTTCGCGACACCAAGCGCGGTGTCGAGGAGCTTACGTCGGACATTCCCAACGTCTCGGAGGACGCCACGAAGGACCTCGACGCCAACGGTATCGTCCGTGTCGGCGCCAATATCCACCCGGGCGACATCCTGATCGGCAAGATCACCCCGAAGGGCGAGAGCGATCCGTCGCCCGAGGAGAAGCTGCTCCGCGCGATCTTCGGCGACAAGGCCGGCGACGTGAAGGACGCCTCTTTGAAGGCCCAGCCGTCGCTGCACGGCGTGGTGATCGACACCCGTCTTTACAGCCGCGCCAACAAGGAGGGTAAAAAGAGCAAGAGCGCCGAGAAGGCCCAGCTGGACAAGCTCGACGAGAAGTTCGCAGCCGAAATCGCGGAACTTACGAAGCGTCTGGTCGGCAAACTGTGGACGCTGCTTCAGGGCAAGACCTCCACGGGCGTTACGGACTACTTCGGGGTGGAACTCTATCCCGCGGGGACGAAATTCTCGCAGAAGATGCTGGAGGAGATCGCCCGCAAGTCGACGGACGAGAAGACCGGCGTGGTGATGGGGTATCTGAACCTCGGGTCGTGCAACTGGACGGGCGACGCCCACACCGATGCGCTCATCGAGGCCACCATCAACAATTACACCATCGAGTGGAAGAAGGCCGACGCCGCCATCAAGCGCGAGAAGTACAACATCACCAACGGCGACGAGCTTCCGCAGACGGGCGTCATCCAGATGGCCAAGGTCTACATCGCCAAGAAGCGTAAGCTGAAGGTGGGCGACAAGATGGCCGGACGCCACGGTAACAAGGGTATCGTGGCCCGTATCGTGCGCGACGAGGACATGCCGTTCCTCGAGGACGGAACGATCGTCGACATCTGCCTGAACCCGCTGGGCGTGCCTTCGCGAATGAACCTCGGCCAGATTTACGAGACCGTGCTCGGATGGGCCGGCCGCGAGCTGGGCTTGAAGTTCGCCACGCCGATTTTCGACGGCGCTTCGCTCGACCAGATCAACGAATACACCGCGCAGGCGGGTATCCCGCACAGCGGCCGTACGTACCTCTACGACGGCGGAACGGGCGAGATGTTCGACCAGCCGGCTACGGTGGGCGTGATTTACATGCTCAAGCTGGGCCACATGATCGACGACAAGATGCACGCGCGTTCGATCGGTCCCTACTCGCTCATCACGCAGCAGCCGCTCGGCGGTAAGGCGCAGTTCGGCGGTCAGCGTTTCGGTGAGATGGAGGTCTGGGCGCTCGAAGGCTTCGGCGCCGCCAACATCCTGCAGGAGATTCTGACGATCAAGTCCGACGACGTGATGGGCCGCGCCAAGGCGTACGAGGCCATCGTCAAGGGCGAGAATCTGCCCAAACCGGGTATTCCCGAGGCGATGAACGTGCTGCTGCACGAGCTTCGCGGTCTGGCTCTGTCGGTGAAACTCGAGTAAGGTGTATTTTAGAGGAAAAGAAAAACGAGAACAAATATGTCAATTACCAAAGACAATAAACCGAATAATGGTTACAGCCGGATTTCGATCGGCCTGGCCTCCCCCGAGGAGATTCTGGCCCAGTCGAGCGGCGAGGTGCTGAAGCCCGAGACCATTAACTACCGTACCTACAAGCCCGAACGCGACGGTCTGTTCTGCGAACGGATTTTCGGCCCGGTGAAGGATTACGAGTGCCACTGCGGTAAGTACAAGCGCATCCGCTACAAAGGCATCGTCTGCGACCGCTGCGGCGTGGAGGTGACCGAGAAGAAGGTGCGCCGCGAGCGCATGGGACACATCTCGCTGGTGGTTCCGGTGGTGCACATCTGGTATTTCCGCTCGCTGCCTTCGAAGATCGGCTACCTGCTGGGCATTCCGTCGAAGAAACTCGAGGCGATCATCTACTACGAACGTTACGTCGTGATCAACGCCGGCGCCGCCTCGGAGCAGGGCATCGAGCGTCTGGCCACGCTTTCGGAGAAGGAGTACCTCGACGTGGTGGCCGCGCTGCCGAAGGGCAACCAGTCGCTCGACGATTCGGACCCCAACAAGTTCGTCGCCATGATGGGCGCCGAGGCCGTCTACACGCTGCTGAAGCAGGTGGACCTCGACTCGATGTCCTACGCCCTGCGCCACAAGGCCTCGACCGAGACCTCGCAGCAGCGTAAGTCGGAGGCGCTGAAGTGTCTGAACGTCATCGAGTCGTTCCGCGCCTCGGAGGGCAAGAACAAGCCCGAGTGGATGGTGCTGAACGTGATTCCGGTGATCCCGCCCGAGCTGCGCCCGCTGGTGCCGCTGGACGGCGGACGTTTCGCCACGTCGGACCTGAACGACCTCTACCGCCGCGTCATCATCCGCAACAACCGCCTCAAACGTCTGATCGAGATCAAGGCCCCGGAGGTGATTCTGCGCAACGAGAAGCGCATGTTGCAGGAGGCCGTCGACTCGCTGTTCGACAACTCGCGCAAGAGCAACGCCGTGAAGAACGAGTCGAACCGTCCGCTCAAGTCGCTGTCGGATTCGCTCAAGGGCAAGCAGGGCCGCTTCCGCCAGAACCTGCTGGGTAAGCGTGTCGACTACTCGGCCCGTTCGGTCATCGTCGTCGGTCCCGAGCTGAAGATGCACGAGATGGGCATTCCGAAGGACATGGCCGCCGAACTTTACAAGCCGTTCGTGATCCGCAAGCTCATCGAGCGCGGCATCGTCAAGACGGTGAAGTCGGCCAAGAAGATCATCGACCGCAAGGACCCCGTGATCTGGGGCATTCTGGAGAATGTCATCAAGGGACACCCCGTGCTGATGAACCGCGCCCCGACGCTGCACCGCCTCGGTATCCAGGCGTTCCAGCCCAAACTGATCGAGGGCAAGGCCATGCAGCTGCACCCGCTGGCATGTACGGCGTTCAACGCCGACTTCGACGGCGACCAGATGGCCGTACACCTGCCGCTGGGCAACGCCGCCATCCTGGAGGCCCAGCTGCTGATGCTGGGTTCGCACAACGTCCTCAATCCCGCGAACGGCGCGCCGATCACGGTCCCTTCGCAGGACATGGTCCTCGGTCTCTACTACATCACCAAGCCCCGCAAGGGCGTGAAGGGCGAAGGCCGCGTATTCTACGGCGCCGAGGAGGCGATCATCGCCTACAACGAGGGCCGGGCCGACCTGCACGCCATCGTGAAGTGTATGGTCGACGACCTGGACGAGCAGGGTAACGAGGTGCGCGTGCTGAAGGAGACGACCATCGGCCGCATCCTCTTCAACCAGGTGGTTCCCAAGGAGGTAGGCTATATCAACGAGATTCTGACGAAGCGTTCGCTGCGCGACATCATCGCCGTGGTGATGAAGAAGGCCGGTGCCGACAAGGTGGCCGCGTTCCTCGACGACATCAAGAATATGGGTTACCGGATGGCCTTCCGCGGCGGTCTGTCGTTCAACCTCGATGCCGTGATCATCCCCGAAGAGAAGGAGAAGCTCGTGCAGGAGGGCTACGAACGTTCGGACTCCATCATGGAGGACTACAACATGGGTCTTATCACCAACAACGAGCGTTACAACCAGATCATCGACGTCTGGACGAATATCAATACCAAGCTGACGAAGGCCGTGATCGAGACGCTGATCAAGGACAATGACGGTTTCAACCCGGTATACATGATGCTCGACTCCGGCGCCCGTGGTTCGAAGGAGCAGATCCGTCAGTTGAGCGGTATGCGCGGTCTGATGGCCAAGCCGCAGAAGTCGGGCGTCGAGGGTGGCCAGCAGGTCATCGAGAACCCGATTCTCTCGAACTTCAAGGAGGGACTTTCGGTGCTGGAGTACTTCATTTCGACCCACGGCGCCCGTAAGGGTCTTGCCGACACCGCCCTGAAGACGGCCGACGCAGGTTACCTGACGCGCCGTCTGGTGGATGTGGCGCAGGACGTGATCATCAACGAGGAGGACTGCGGCACGCTGCGCGGCCTGACGGCTACGGCCATCAAGCGCAACGACGACGTGGTGCAGACCCTCTACGACCGTATTCTGGGCCGTGTGGCCCTGAACGACGTGATTCACCCGCTGACCGGCGAGGTGATCTGCAAGGCCGGCGAGGAGATCACCGAGCCGATCGCCGAAGCCATCGAGAAATCGCCGCTGGAGTCGGTGGAGATCCGTTCGGTGCTGACCTGCGAGTCGCGCCGCGGCGTCTGCGCGAAGTGCTACGGCCGCAACCTGGCCACGGCCCGCATGGTTCAGAAGGGCGAGGTCGTCGGCGTCATCGCCGCGCAGTCCATCGGCGAGCCGGGTACGCAGCTGACCCTGCGTACGTTCCACGTCGGCGGTGTGGCCGGCGGCACGGCTGTCGAGACCAACGTCGTTTCGAAATACGAAGGCCGTCTGGAGATCGACGAGCTGCGCACCGTCAAGGGCAAGAATGCAGCCGGCGAGGCGATCGACATCGTGATTTCGCGTCAGTCGGAGTTCCGCATCGTCGACCCCAAGACCGACATCGTCCTCTATACGCACAACCTGCCCTACGGCGCGACGCTCTTCATGGCGGACGGCTCCGAGGTCAAGAAGGGCGACCTGATCTGCGAGTGGGACCCCTACAACGCCGTTATCATTTCGGAGTACGAGGGTAAGGCCTCCTACGAGAGCGTTATCGAGGGTATCACCTACCGCGACGAGCGCGACGAGCAGACGGGCCTTTCGGAGAAGGTCGTGATCGAGTCGAAGGACAAGACCAAGAACCCCGTCATCAAGATCGTCGACCGCGAAGGTCTGGAGGTCAAGCAGTACAACCTGCCCGTGGGCGCCCACGTGGTCGTGAAGGACAACGCCCGCATCAAGGCCGGCGACATCCTGATCAAGATTCCGCGCGCCGTCGGCAAGTCGGGCGGCGACATCACCGGCGGTCTGCCGCGTGTTACGGAGCTGTTCGAGGCCCGCAACCCGTCGAACCCCGCCATCGTATCGGAGATCGACGGCGAGGTGGCGTTCGGCAAGATCAAGCGCGGTAACCGCGAGATCATCATCACCTCGAAGCAGGGCGACGTGAAACGCTATCTGGTTCCCCTGTCGCGTCAGATCATCGTGCAGGAGAACGACTACGTGAAGGCCGGCAGCCCGCTGTCGGACGGTGCGATCACCCCGAGCGACATCCTCAATATCCTCGGCCCGACGAAGGTGCAGGAGTACATCGTCAACGAGGTGCAGGAGGTGTACCGCATGCAGGGTGTGAAGATCAACGACAAGCACTTCGAGGTCATCGTCCGCCAGATGATGAACAAGGTGAAGATCGAGGACCCGGGAGACACCCGTTTCTTCGAGGATCAGGTTGTCGACAAGTGGGAGTTCATGGATGTGAACGACGAGTTGTACGACAAGGTGGTCGTCACCGACGCGGGCGATTCGACATCGTTGCAGCCCGGGCAGATCGTTTCGCTGCGTAAGCTGCGCGACGAGAATTCGAGCCTCAAGCGCCGCGACCAGCAGCCGGTGCAGGTGCGCGACATCGTGCCCGCGACTTCGACCCAGGTGTTGCAGGGTATCACCCGCGCCGCACTCCAGACTTCGAGCTTCATCTCGGCGGCTTCGTTCCAGGAGACGACCAAGGTGCTGAACGAGGCGGCCATCCAGGCCAAGGTCGATCCGCTGGAGAACCTCAAGGAGAACGTGATCTGCGGTCACCTGATCCCCGGCGGTACGGGCCTGCGCGACTACGACGACCTCGTAGTCGGTTCGAAGGCCGATCTGGAGTCGCTCCAGCAGGCGCAGTAGCCGAAGACGAAGGGGGGGGGCTATGGCGACGACGTGTCGCCGGGCAGTTGCCCTTCGTGTACATATCGAAAAAAGCCGCTCCCGAAAGGGTGCGGCTTTTTGTAGGAGCAGTACAATGCATAAAAGTGTAAATGTTTTGTTTACAGGTATTTAATGTATTGATTTCCGTAGGTTCCGAAACACTCAAAGGCAGAATCGGGCAGGTTTAACGGTGAGTTGTATTACTTATCCGTTACCTGCCCGAAATGCTTTATTTCGCATTAAAGCGCTTGTTTTTCAGCTTGTTGTGCCGAATTCTCGCATGCCAAATAACTTGACTAAACGTTTAACCCATCCAACAAGTTCAAGTTATTATGCAACGCAGCACGTTCAAAGTCCTTTTCTACGTAAAAAGGCAGTCGGAGAAATCGGGCCAGATTCCCGTCATGGCCGTATTACGATCAACGGTACGATGTCGCAGTTCAGCTGCAAACTCACCGTTCGTTCTTCTTTTTGGGATACCAAGGCAAATAAAGCAGCCGGCAAAAGCCTCGAAGCCCAACGCATCAACCGAATGTCTTCGTCTTCTGCGCATTTACAGGTTTAAGCTATGCGAACGTTTCGAAACTGACCCATACAGATATTCATACAGACGACAACGGGGATCGTTGGATCATCGACAAGCGTCAGAAGACGGGTACACAGTTCCGTGTCAAACTTCTCCCCGTTGCTGAAATGATTTACGACTGTTATAAGGACATGCACCTCTCGGGAGACAGGGCCTTCCCGCTCAAAGGCACCTATAATACGTTGAATATGTCGTTACGGCATGTTACCAGGCATGCCGGTTGCCGTTCAATCCGACGATCCATGTGGCCCGGCATACATTTGCCACGACGGTCACGCTCACGCAGGGCGTACCGTTGGAAACCGTATCGAAGATGCTGGGACATAAACATATCACCACGACCCAAATTTACGCCCAAATCACCAACGACAAGATCGGACAAGATATGACGGCATTGAGCGGAGAAATTCAACCGTGTTTTCAAGGTCGCGCAGCAACCTAATATTCAAGCAATTCCCAGCCGGCGAGAAAGACGATATTCTGCGCCCCGGACGCTACCCTGCGAACGCTCTCCAAATCCACGACCGGAACACTTATGCTGATAGCCAGCAAATAACCTGTGAAGGGAATTTTCCGATGCCATTCTTCTGACGACATAAGGCAGTGCATAATTAAGAGTTTTTTATAAGCGATAAATTAAAGAATTCTTGTGTTCATGAATTTGTGATTTTGGTGATTCACGACTGTATTCATTCGTGAACGACTTCTTTTATGCAGAGGAGATGGGAGGCGTTCCTGCCTGCCATATCGATTCCATGAATGACTTGTAAAAGGAATGTAGGAAAGAGGGTTTTGAATCTCGCGTTTCATCTTTTGATAGTGAAAGATTTTATTTGTGATGCATTCGGGTTTTATGTCCGCTCCAGTCCGTTCGGCGGTTTTTTTCGTGCCGGACGGTTGTAATATTACACCCCGGAACTGATCCGGCTATGGAAGCCGATTTATTGTAAAATGTATCTTCGCCGAGGAGTTCATCATCATCAGACGCGCCCCTTCGAAAGTGCAGTTCATCGCTCGACACAACGAGTTTTATTTTCAATTTCAGAAACTGGCCAATAACTATAACCAGATTGTAAAGGTCGTCAATGCGCACTTTTCCAACATTGCGATCCCGCATCAGATTGCCATGTTGGAACAACAGACACGCGAATTGAAAGTCCTAAGCATCGAAATTCTCAACCCCGCAAAACAGGCTAAGGAATGGTTGCGAATATAAGGTCGGGCCCCTCGCCTAGTGGAGCGTTGTATTATAACAAGGAGAAAGTGGATAAGGATAAAGCGGAAGTACTCTTTGGGCAGAAGATGTTAGAGCTGTTCGACAAATATGGACAGTGGATGTTGTACCTCGATTAACAAACAGAAATGATTGCGTCAGTGTACCATAAAATACGTGTAAATTTGCTTTTAATTCAAACAACGCATCTATTTAATATGTTGGTAAAAATGGTGCAAAGCAGATAATATTTTATAATAAGACAGAAAATGTTATCTTTGTTTTATAAAGTTTGGGCGTGAATCTGAGTAAATAGGGTAACATATGATGCGAAAAGCTGATGTTTCCTTCGAGGAACTTTATAATTGCTATAAAGTTCGTTTCGAAAGGTTTGCCATAAGTTATATACAAGATCGCAGTGTAGCGGAAGATATTGTAACCGATTCATTCGTCTATTGGTGGGAACACAGAGATCGAGTTGGATCGAAAGACGAAAATCCTGCGGCTTATATTCTTGCGACTATTCGACATAAATGTCTCAATCATCTGCGTGCGTTACAAGTTCGATTGCGGAGTCATAACGAGATCAGAGAATCTCAAAGTCGTATTGTGCAGGAGAATATCCGGTCGTTGGAGCTTTGTGATCCCGTCCATCTTTTTGCTGGAGAGGTTGAGGCTCTCGTTCGGCAAAGTTTGGAAGAACTACCGGAATTGACCCGTTATATTTTTATAGATCAACGCCTTAAGGGTAAGTCTTATCGGGATATTGCTGTCGAGTATGCCATTTCTGAACGACGAGTTGAAACTGAACTTGCCCGTGCATTGGATAAATTGCGTAGAAGATTGAAGGATTATCTGCCTGTGATACTTGTATCCTTGGTTCTAAGTCGTTTCATTCGTTGATTTTTCGTTTTTTACAAAAAAAAATTATATTTTTTGCGGGAAACAGTCTCGCAGAAGTGTTTTATTTATGTAAGCGCCTGAAAAGGCTGCATGTAAGATGGAAAAAGAAACCTTATATCGTTTTTTTCGAGGAGAAACTACTCCTGATGAGCAGCAATGCTTGATGGATTGGCTTGATGCCGACGAAGAACACCGCCGAACATTTGATCGAGAACGACAAATGTATAATGCCTTGTTGTTGTTTGCTCCGCAGAAACAGGTTGCTTTCCGTCAGTCGATTGGCTTGCGGCGAATAATCGGATATGCAGCTCAAATTGCCGCAATGCTTGCTTTGGCAGTGGGGATCGGTTGGGGATATGTTTCCTATCACGAGCATTCCTGGGAAGCGCTTACAACTCGTATCTCTGCCCCTGAAGGGCAACGTGTCAATCTGAAATTGCAGGATGGCACTGAAGTGTGGCTCAATTCGGGTGCAGAACTTGAATATCCGTCTCTTTTTGCCGGGGATACTCGCCGGGTTCGGTTGGCCGGTGAAGCATTTTTCGATGTCAGCCACGATGCCAGCAAGCCGTTTGTCGTAGAAACTTTTGCGTGCCGGGTTGAAGTGCTCGGAACTCGCTTCAACGTGAATGCCGATGTGCAGCACTCTGGTTTTTCGACCACTTTGCTGCGTGGCAGTGTTCGCCTAACATCATTGGAGGATTCTCGACAGCAAGTTGTGCTCAAACCTGATGAAAAGGCCGTATTCGAAAATGGAAAATTGACCCTTCATAGAGCAGATGACCCTAACGAATATCTATGGGTCAAAGGGCTGATCTCTATCAGTGGGCTTGATTTCAAAGAGGTGATACATCGTATGGAGCATTGTTACGGCGTGCGTATCAACCTCAATGTTGCTCCAATACCAACATTGGAGGCAATGGGTAAACTTCGCATTTCCGACGGTATCGAGCATGCTCTCGGCATATTGCAGCGCAATTGCAAATTCAATTACATGTACAACCACGAAACCAACGAAATAACCATTTATTAGCTAACCTTTTATGAACCTTAAACCCACCTGCCTATGATGTAATTCCGCATCCTATTTTGCGCGTTATCTTTTTATAAAAAGATGCCCGAACTGCTGTCACAGTTTCGGGCACTGGAGGGTAACGTCGTTATTTGAATTAATTCCGGATATTTCCGGCTCATTATCCCTCTTTAATTTACAAAGATATGAAGAAAAAAACTATCAGGCAATCAAAACGTCTGATAATCTCGCTGTTCGTAACTTTCTTTTGTCTTACGGCCTCGGCTGCTCAGGCACAGACAGCGCTCGTAACCATTGATTTGCAACAGGTGAAGATGGTGCAGGTAATGGACGAAATCGAAAATCAGACCAAGTATTTGTTTATTTATGATAAAAATATGGACACGGGGCGTTTGGTCAATGTGCATGTTAATAAGCGTCCTGTTGCTGAGGCTCTTGATCAGATGGTGAAGGGAACAGATGTGGTTTATGAAATTCAAGGTTCCAATATTATTCTTACTGTCAGGAGCCAACAAACGGATGGTCCGAAAGTCGTGTCGGGAAAAGTAACGGACAATAAAGGTGATGCTGTGATAGGTGCGGCAATACTTGTCAAAGGAACGACTGTTGGCACGAGTTCAGGTGTCGACGGAGTTTATACGTTGCGTATTCCAGAAGTGAATGCAAATACTATGATAACGGTTAATTATCTGGGATATGAGCCGATTGAACTGCTTGTCGGCACCCGGGAGCGAATTGATATCGTTTTGCAGGAACAGTCGCTTGGTGTAGATGCTGTCGTGGTGACGGCGCTCGGTATCAAGAAACAGGAAAAAGCATTGACCTATAATGTTCAGGAGGTTTCTGGCTCTATTGTCAATACGGTTAAGGATGCCAATTTCGTCAATTCGCTTTCCGGAAAGATCGCAGGCTTGCAGATCAATGCCAGCGCTTCGGGAGCCGGAGGTTCGACGCGTGTGGTTATGCGTGGCGTGAAGTCGATCAACGGGGATAACAATGCACTTTATGTAGTTGACGGCATTCCGCTTCCGAGCCTGCGTTCTAAACAGACGGAAGGCATTTATGAAACGCCCGATGGTGGCGATTACGAAGGTATCGCCAACATCAACCCAGAGGACATCGAGTCGATGTCTGTATTGACGGGAGCTACGGCAGCCGCTCTCTATGGTTCACAGGGAGCCAACGGTGTGATCCTTATTACTACTAAAAAGGGACAAGAAGGACGTGTGCGTGTTAACTATGCCAACAATACAACCTTTTCATCGCCTCTCGTAATGCCTGAGTTTCAGAATACCTATGGTACGAGTTCAGACGCACCTTCAATGAGTTGGGGTGAGAAGTTGGTTTCCCCCCCCCATCGTTATGACCCCGAAGATTTTTTCCAGACCGGGTTTGATGAAACGAACTCGATTGGCATCACCGCTGGTACCGAGCGTAATCAGACTTATTTTTCGGCCGCTTCTGTAAACACGCGGGGCATTATTCCCAACAATGTCTACAACCGTTATAATTTTTCCTTGCGGAATTCCGCCGTGCTTCTGCCTGAAAAGCTGACGCTCGATTTGGGTGCTACTTATATGAAGCAGTATTCGCGGAATGCATTGGTGCAGGGTATCTATCACAATCCGCTGATCGGCGTCTATCTGTTTCCGCGAGGAGATGATATCCGTAAGTATCAACTTTACGAGCGTTATAATGCTGGTTTGGGTTACAGCGAACAATTTTGGGGTTTGGAATTCATTAATGGCGTGGAAAATCCTTATTGGGTTACCAATCGAGAGCTGTTCGAGAATAATATGCAGCGTTATACATTCAATGCTACGCTCAAATGGAATGTTACCGATTGGTTGACTCTGTCCGGTCGGGTGCGTACGGACAACACGCGGATGAATTATACGCGTAAAATCTATGCCTCTTCGAATACTCTTTTTGCATCGGAATATGGTAACTACTTGAACCATACAATGAGTCATAATAACCTCTATGCTGATGCCCTTTTGTCCATCGACAAGAGTTTTTTCGACAGAGCGCTTTCCCTGCAATTTAACTTGGGAGCCAGTCTTACGGATGACAAACATTCACTGGTCGGTTATGAGGGACATTTGGCCGGTATTCCGAATAAATTCACTTATAACAATATCGTATCGAGCGACCTGAACACACTACCCGGTCAAGAGAATTACCATGATCAGAATCAGGCCGTTTATGCCACGTTACAACTGGGTTGGAAAGGGATGCTTTATCTGGATGTGACGGCTCGTAACGAATGGGCTTCGCAGTTGGCTTTTACGGATGAATTGAATATCTTTTATCCTTCAGTAGGCCTTTCTGCCGTGATCTCGTCGATGGCAGATCTTTCGAAAACAGGCATTTCGTTCCTTAAAATTCGGACCTCGTACGCCGAGGTCGGCAACCCGCCGCAGCGTTACATTACGGGACGGAATTATTCGATCAAGGGAGGCGTTGTGACAACCGAAACGATCGCTCCTGCTACGCATTTGCGTCCGGAGCGTACCAAATCTTTCGAAGTAGGTATGAATGCAAAGTTTCTCGACAACAAGATCTGGGCTGATTTTACTTACTATAATACGGCGACTTATAACCAGTTGTTCTGCTATGACGCCCCTCCCTCGACCGGTTACAAGAAGGCCTATTTGAATGCCGGTAAAGTCAATAACTGGGGTATTGAGGCTGTTGCCGGCTATAAGAACACGTGGAAGAATTTCTCATGGTCGACGAGTTTCACTTTTTCGATGAACCGCAATACGATTCGCGAACTGGTTCCCGAAGGAACGATTGATCCCGTAACGGGAGCTGAAGTGAATCTTCCGGAAGTGAATATGGATTTCGGAGGTTATCGGGTTAAGTTGAAAAAGGGCGGCTCTATCGGAGATTTCTATGTGACAGGTCTTAAAACCGATGACAAAGGCAACATTTATGTCGATCCGAACTCGAATACGGTGACGACCGATCCCGACACCTGGATTTATGCAGGAAATACGGATGCGCGTGCCCGTTTGGGATGGAATAACCAGTTCTCCTGGAAAGGTATTTCACTCGGTGCATTGTTCGATGCGCGCATCGGCGGTCGCGGTGTGTCGGTGACACAAGCTTTGATGGACCGCTTCGGGGTTTCGGAAGCTTCGGTTGATGCTCGTGAAAACGGGATTCAGCTTTCGGAACATCAGATGCTTCCTGGTTCCGGAGCTCAGGAGTTCTTTAATAATACAGGCGACGGTATGGGCATGCTGGCTCGCTATGTCTACGATATGGATAATGTGCGTCTGCGGGAGCTTTCATTGGGTTATGACCTGCCCTCGAAATGGTTCCGTAACAAGATGCAGGCGACGGTGTCGCTTGTGGGCCGCAACCTTTGGATGCTTTATAACAAAGCTCCGTTCGATCCCGAACAGACCGCTTCGACAAGCACTTATTATCAGGGAATCGACTTTTTCATGCAGCCAAGTGTCCGTACAATCGGTTTCAGCGTGAGACTTCAATTCTAAAACGATAGAATCATCATGAAAAATACTTTATATAGAACCAAAATTGGTTTGGCTTTCGTTACGGCTTCGCTGTTGACAATGGTATCTTGTACGGGCGATTTCGAGCATTTCAATACCGACCCGAATTCCGCACAGCAAATCGACCCGACTACATTGATCACCTCCATGGAGCTGGATGCAATGTATCCCACTACGGGTGAAACGACGGTTCCTGTGAATAATTATCAGACAGGTTGGAACTTGTTGGCAGACCATTATGCCGGTTACATGGCATGTGCCAATCATTGGGAGGGTGGTATCAATCCACTCGTTTATAATTTGACGAATAATTGGCGCAGTACTGTCTTTTCGGTTGCATTTACGCAAGTGATGCCTGCATGGCTTCAACTCAAAGCGGCCTACGATCAGGGATTGGTTGCCGGCGAGGTGATGGCTGTCGGAGATATTCTGAAGGTTGTGACTCTTCACCGGGCCAGCGATATGTATGGTCCCCTGCCTGTACTCCATTTCGGGGAGGCTCGCTCGCCTTATGATGCTCAAGATGTACTTTACGACCATTTTTTCCAGACGCTCAATAATTCGATTTCCGTTTTGGAAGATTTTCTTGCTACAACGCCCGACAGCAAAGCGTTGGTGAAGGTTGATGCCGTTTATGGCGGGGATTTTGCCAAATGGCTGAAATTTGCCCGTTCGCTCAAACTGCGTCTGGCGATGCGTATCCGCTATGTCGAGCCGGACCTGGCCCTTCAATATGCGCAGGAAGCCATTGAGGGCGGGGTCATCACCTCGACGGATGAGAATGCCTTGTTGCAGACTTATCGCCAGATTACGGTCACCAATCCGTTGGAAATGATTTGGAACTCCTACAACGATGCCCGTATGGGAGCTTCGATGGATTCGTATCTGAATGGTTATGAAGATCCGCGCCGCGAGAAGATGTTCCAACCTGCGACCATTACCGGAGGAGGTTTTCATGGTGTGGTTAACGGTTTGGGGTCGACCGAACAGAAATTTTATACCAAGATGTCCGCTCCAAACATTTTCGGTGAGACTCCGATGCGTTGGCTGCTTGCTTCGGAGGTGGCTTTCCTGAAAGCGGAATTCAAACTGCTGAAAGGCGATAAGAGCGGGGCCAAATCCGATTATGAAGAGGGCATTCGTCTGTCGTTTCTCGAGAACGGATTGTCCGCATCTGATGCTGCCGATTATGCGCAGAGTATGAAGACCCCTGCCCGATTCATAGATATGTCGGAAAATCCGACCAAGTATTCAAAGAATGCATTAGGAACCGTTTCTGTGAAGTGGGCCGAAGATGGAAATGAGTTGGAGCGAATCATTACTCAAAAGTGGATCGCCCTCTACCCTAATGGGATGGAGGCATGGGCCGAGTTCCGTCGCACGGGTTTCCCGAAACTTTTCCCGATTAACGAAAATAGCAACGATCCGTCGATTGACAAAAATAAGCAGATTCGACGGGTGATTTTCCCCAAGAGCGAGTATGCGAACAACGCCGGAGCCGTGAATGCTGCGACGCGCTTGTTGGGAGGACCCGACAGTGGAGGTACCCGACTTTGGTGGGATGCCCGATAAAAGTCGAATAGAAATCACAAATGAATTTCATTATGAAAAATAGTATAAAACATTTTCTGTTGCCGCTCGTTTGTGGAATTGCGTTCATTTCCTGTGAGAAGCAGACCACTCCTGAGCCGGTTCAAATCCAACGTCCGGAATTACAGTCGCCCATCGTACGTGACGATGTTTATTATGCCCGTTTGCGTGCTTACAAGAAAACGGATCACAAACTCGCTTTCGGCTGGTTTGGTTCTTGGACAGCTATTGGCGCTTCAGAACAGAGCCGTTTGCGCAGTGCACCCGACTCGATGGATATTATCTCCATGTGGAGTCAGTGGCACAGTTTGAGCCGGGAGCAGATCGAAGACAAAGCTTTCGTGCAGCAGGTATTGGGGACGAAGGTTGTTTTCTGCATTTCAGCAAAAGATGTTCCCGAAGAGTTCAAGGTTGACGGTCAGATCACCGATGAGTCCCTTAAAGACTATGCCAGGGCATGGGGCAAGGATTCAATTGATAAATATCAATATGACGGTATTGATATTGACTTCGAAACCGCTGCAGACCATTTGGGACCGCTGAATACCACGCCCGGACTGTTTAAGAAGTTCTGCGAAGAGTTGAGCCAATATATCGGTCCTAAATCGGGGACAGGACGTCTGTTCCTGATCGACGGTAACATTGATGCTCTTGATCAGGGTATTGCCGAACTTTGTAATTATGGCGTTTCGCAGGCTTATGGATGCTCGTCTGCGACCATGGGCTATACATCATTGACAAGCCGTACGGCAAGTGCAGAACGGGTGGGCTGGAAAGCCGATCAGCTTATTTTTACTGAAAATTTCGAGTCTTATTGGAAAAGTGGCGGTAGACCTCATACGACCTTATCTGGTGAACAGATGATGTCGTTGCAGGGTATGGCCGATTTTGCGGTAAATGGCACTTCGTGCGGCTTTGGCGCTTATCACATGGAGTATGAATATGGCCATTCGGATATGCCTTATAAATATATGCGTCAGGCGATTCAGTATGCAAATCCGGCCCCGCATGGGGACTATTCGAAAAATTTGGTTACGTTGAACGAGGCAGGCGAGTACGCTTTCGAGATTCCGGTCTTTCCTTCGGGCATGAGTGACGGCATCCGGTTCTCGTTGACGGGCTCGTTGACGGGTGTCCCGACAGCCGATGCCGAGATTCCGCTGGTTGTGGACAACAGTCTGGTGACGGCTTATAACAATTATTATTATACGGAATATAAAACGCTGGATCCCGCACTTATCTCTTTTTCCGGACCGCTTCATTTCGTGGCCGGGTCACAGGATTCGGAAACTCCGGTTATCGTCGGCATTACAGATGTTACGACATTGGGTGATGAGGAATATTTGGTTCCAGTGCGTGTTGATTTCTCAAAGCATTCAGGTTTTTCTGCCAATACCGACAAAGAGGTTTGTTACCTTAAGTTGAAGACGAAGCAGCAGGTTTGTGTTCTGTCGCTTCCTGGAATGGAGCAGGTGACTGAAATCTCTGTGATGCAAGGAGAAGACGGTATGGTCATTGAGAAGAAAGGTTATACGTTGCAATTGCAGGCCTCCATCGGAGTGCCTGTCGATAGCAAATTTTCCATTGTGGCTGATCCTGCCTTGGTTGATAGTTATAACAAACAGCACGGCACGAAATACACCCCGATGTCTGCGAATGATGTAACGCTTCCAGACGAGTTGTTGCTTCCGAAAAATAGTCAGGCGACCACCCCTGTTGAGATTAAGGCTGTTGATTATGAAAAACTGACGTCGGACGGATCGATGGTGGTTTTGAAAGTCGATCTTGGCGGGAATGCGGATTTCAATACCATTGGAGATAAGGATATTGTTAAATTCGTGGTATTCAAAAAGATGGAAGGGAATATTGAGGAAAATGCTACGCGGGTTCCCGGTACGGTGATTGCGGATATGAGCGGATGGACTTATGATGCTCCGGGTGCAGAAGGGCTCGTCTCTTCGCAAATGTTCGACGGAGCAATAGCGATGAATCAATCAGGCTGGTATATTACAAACGGCTCCGTGACGGCGACTGTCGATATGGTGAATGTTCATACGCTTGCAGGTTTCCGCATCCGTCCCATGTATGGTTTAGGCTATTATAAGGTATTACGGCTTTATGACGTGAAGACGAGCGAAGACGGTCAGCATTGGGTTTCGCAATCGGGGGATTCTTTCGTCTCTTTGGCTTTGAGCGGTGATGATTGGCAGTATGTGAAATTCTATAAGCCTGTTTCTTGCCGTTTTGTCCGAATGACCTATCGTTGCGATAAAGAGAGTGCGCTCAATGGTTATGTAGGATGCAATGAATTCAATGCCATTGCTTCGAATTAATTGTTAAATACGGAAAAACTATGAACCTGAAATATTTTATTGTTTTTGTCGCAGGTATGGCTGCTCTTGCAGGGTGTCAGGAGGCTTCCGAATACATACCGTCGATTTATATCACCGAGGCACAGCGGCAAGAGGTTAAAACCATTACGATCTCCCAAGCTGGAGAAAAAGCCGAATTTACAGTTTCGGCGGCACAGATTGTCGACCGTGATACGCATGTGTCGTTTGAAGCATGTCCGGAACTGGTTGCGGATTATAATGACAGATACGGACGGACTGCCGTTGCACTCGAAGACTTTACGTTTGCGAAAAAAGAAGTGGTGATTGCTGCCGGTAAAAATGTTTCGGAAAGTGTCGAAGTTGTCGTGAACGAGGAACTGAAACCGGGAACATTCTATTGTCTGCCGGTCAAGATCGCCTCTACGGACGGAGGCATGTCGATCTTGGAATCGTCGAGTAAGCTTTTTCTTGTATTCCGGGCACCGGTTAGGAGTAAAGCGGTCTATATTGGGTCAGGCAACAAGTGCTTTGTTCCGACTTTCCCCGAGCATCCCTCATTTGAAGGATTGAATCTCGAAACGATGCAGGAGGTGACGCTTGAATGCCGTGTTATGGTTAATGCATTTAAGGAGAGCGATCCTTACATATCGTCGATTATGGGCTTTGAGGGTGAAGTTTGTATGCGTTTCGGCGATGTGAAGATCGGCTATGACGTGCTCCAGGTCTGCAAAGGCGATTATCAGCCGGCAGCTATCAGTTCGCCTTGTGCTTTGAACCAATGGTACCATGTGGCTGCCGTATGGTCGCGCTCTGTGTTGCGTGTTTACATCGACGGAAAACTTGTTGCCGAGCAAAAGCACCAGGGAGAGACGGTTGATATTGCAGGTTATCATAAGTTGGATGGCGGCAGCCATATCGGATTTGGTTTGGGTGCAGCTTCGGTTTATCAGGGTAACCGTCCGCTTAACGGTTATTTGGCCGAGGCACGTGTCTGGTCGCGGGCGCTCTCGTCGAATGAAATCGCCAACAACAAGGATTTGGTGGTTGTCGATCCGCAGTCGCCCGGCTTGCTGGCCTATTGGAAGATGAACGAATGCGAAGTGCTTGAAGAGCCTCGTAGAGACCCGATTCTTAATCGCATTTTCTATAATCGGATTGTCGATCAGACGGGCCACGGATATGATGCCTACGGGGAAGGAAGAAATCCGGATTTTATTGACACCAATTGGTAAGCGACATACATTTTTTCGAAATGGTCCTGTTTTTTGAATCCCTATTTTAAGCAACGGACCTCGTTGTACGGAAAAATGCAGTGCTATGTATCGAAGCGGGCGGCCTGCAAGCCGTCCGCTTTTTAATTAAAAAATAAACTATGAAATTACGATATCTGTTTCTTGCCGCAGTGTTGTTTGCCGGGGCATGCAGCCGGCCGTCGGAGACCTTTTCTACGGGAATCATTCCCGTTCCGCAGCATGTGAATTGGGGTGAAGGGACATTCCGTATGCCTCGGACGTTGACTTATGTCACTGATCTTGAGGGGCAGGAAAAAGCCGATCTTGCAGCGTGGATGGAGCGTTCGGTTGCAGGCCGGTTTTTCCCCGTTCCTTTTGTCGAAGCCCTCGAAGGCGATATTCCGGCTCTGCGGTTGCGGATTGCAGATAAAGGTGCCCCCGAGAGTTATCGGCTTGATGTCGTCCGCGACAGCATGACGATTACGGCTCCTGATGCAGCCGGTTTGTTTTACGGTTTGCAGTCGCTGGCGCAGTTGGCAGAGCATACGGGGCAACGTATTCCCGCCGTTACGATCGAAGACGCTCCGCGTTTCGCTTACCGGGGCTTCATGCTCGACGTATCGCGTCATTTCCGGGATAAGGAGTTTGTCAAACGGCAACTCGATCTGCTGGCCCGCTACAAGCTCAACCGGTTTCATTGGCATCTGACCGACGGTGCTGGCTGGCGTATCGAGATCAAGAAATATCCCGAGTTGACGGATTTTGCGGCTTGGAGGCCCTATTCCTGTTATACGGAGTGGTATTACGGCGACCGGCGTTACTGTCATCGGGATGATCCTGCGGCCGAAGGCGGTTATTATATGCAGGAGGAGATCCGCGAGGTGGTTGAATACGCTCGCGCCCTGCATATCACCGTGATTCCCGAGATTGAGATGCCCGGGCATAGCGAGGAGGTGCTGGCAACCTATCCGCAACTTGCCTGCAGCGGCAAGCCTTATGTCAATAAGGACTTGTGTATTGGCAATGAAGAAACCTTCGAATTTCTGAAGAATGTGCTTTCGGAAGTCATTGAACTTTTTCCCTCGGAATATATCCATATTGGAGGTGATGAAGCGGACAAGGCGAGTTGGGCGACATGTCCGCGCTGTCGGACTCGGATGAGGCAGGAAGGACTGGAAGATGTTGACGGATTGCAGAGCTATCTGGTGCATCGTGTTGAGGTGTTTCTTAACGGTAAGGGACGCCGTTTGCTGGGCTGGGACGAGATTCTGCAAGGCGGATTGGCTCCGGACGCTACGGTGATGTCGTGGCGAGGTTCCGAGGGCGGTATTGCAGCCGCCCGTGCGGGACATCAGGCCGTGATGACTCCCAATAGTTATTGTTACCTTGATTATTGCCAAGATGATCCTACGCGTGAACCGGCTGCTGCTGCGGCTTTCGTCACGCTTGAAAAGGCTTATTCCCTGGATCCGGCTCCCGATTCGCTCGGCGTCGATGTAGTGCCGATGATCCTTGGTGTGCAGGGTAATTTGTGGTGCGAGCATGTGCCGACCGGGGAACATGCCGAGCATATGATATGGCCGCGCTTGATGGCTATTGCCGAAGTGGGGTGGAGCCTTCCGGAACGCAAGGATTACGATGATTTTCATGCCCGCGTACTCGATGCCGTGGCGTGGATGCAAGAGAGGGGATATCATCCTTTCGATCAGAAGAATGCCGTAGGGGACCGTCCCGAATCAATCGAACCTGTTCTGTGCCTCTCGACAGGCAAACCGGTTGTTTACCATACGCCTTACAGCCCGAAATACGCGGCTGTGGGCGATGGCTCGCTGACCGACGGGCTGCGCGGAGACTGGAATTACGGCGACGGCCGCTGGCAAGGCTGGCTCGATACAGACATTGATCTGGTGGTTGATTTGGGGGAATGCTGTTCAGTGAAACATATTGCCGCAGACTTTATGCAGGGATTCTATGCTGATATTTGGATGCCTCGGGCGGTTGAAATTTCTGTTTCGAACGATAATAAGGCGTATACGATGCTTGCGACCGTTGAGAACGACGTGCCGTTCGATTTCAGACAGGACTGTTACCGGACGTTTGGCTGGACGGGTGAATCCCAAGGACGTTATATTCGGCTGAAAGCCTTTCATAACGGACATCCTGGCGGATGGATTTTCACCGATGAGATAATTGTGGAGTAATACGTTGATCCTACAGAAATGAATCTTTCTTCGCGTTCACCCCTTCGGTGGGTTCCATCGCTCTACTTTGCGATGGGGCTTCCGTTTGTGGTTCTGAACATGGTTTCTGCGGTTCTGTACAAGGACCTGGGGATCTCGGATGCTCAGATCGCGTTCTGGACCTCTCTGATCATGTGGCCATGGACGATCAAGTTTCTGTGGAGCCCTTTTTTGGAGCTTTACCGGACGAAGAAGTTCTGGGTCGTGGGGAGCCAGTTGCTGAGCGGCGTTCTGTTCGGCGTCGCGGCCCTGTCGCTTCACCTTCCGCTGTTCTTCTCGGTCAGTGTTGCTGTCTTTGCGGTCGTTGCCTTCAGCGGGGCGACGCACGAC